>DATJIB010000045.1:0-4902 GCA_035493575.1 Rhodocyclaceae bacterium
GTGCCTGCTGGCAGCGTTCCAGCCAATCTACGCTTTGCATCAACAGGACAAAATCGTCGCCCCCGATATGACCCACGAAGTCGACACGTTCATCGCAGACCTTGGTTAGCACATTGCCGAGCATCTGAATTACCGCATCGCCGCGCCGATAGCCATAAGCATCGTTATAGGGTTTGAAGTGGCCGATATCGACATAGCAGGCGATAAAATGGCCACCATTTTCAAGCAGGCGATCAATGTGCTCGTTGACCGGAACATTGCCTGGCAACTGCGTAAGTGGATTGGCATAGCGTGCTGAACGCATCTGCATCTCGGTGATCTGCACCATCACGTCCTGGGTGTCCGCCACGCCGGCGTAACGACCATTGTCAGTAATGATGAAGCCATCATAGAGCTGGTGGCGCTTTGCCGAACCGAGCAAGGCGCCAACGGCGTTGATGGCGGTGTCCTGCTCGACGATCAGGGGGTGCGTGTCCATGAATAATGCGCAAGGGCGTTTGCCATACAGCTCGCGCTGATAACGGCGCGCAAAACGCTCGATCAGAATATGGCGATTGATCATGCCGACGGGTTTGCCGTCCTGAACCACTGGCAAGGCATGCAACTCTTCGTCCGCCTCGAAACGCGCAAAGACCGCGTCATTATCAAGGTCGGGGGCAGCCGGAATAACCCACTTAAGCAAAGGGGCCACAGTGGAGCATTGACTGCTGCTGACATCCTGAGGAAAGACAGTAATGCGACCAGTATCGAGCAGACGCAGAATCTTTGCCGCTGGCTCGGGTGCGGGTTGAGTCTGCGGGCGGCAAATCAGATAGCCCTGGCCGCAGCGTATGCCCAGGTCGCGAATGGTGGCGAACTCTGTTTCTTCTTCAATACCTTCGGCAATCAAGGTGGCATGACAGGCTTCGGCGATTTCCACCATTGCCTTGACCAAGCGGAACTTGAGCACATCATTGTCGATGCCGGAAATAAAGTGCCTATCGATCTTGACGAACTCGGGGCGAATTTCCGACCACATGCGCAGATTGGAAAACCCCTCGCCGAGATCATCAATAGCAAAGCTGTAACCGAGCCGACGATATTTAGCGAGCACTTCGCGGAAAACGGAGAAGTCAGTGACTTTCTGATTCTCGGTAATCTCGATCACAATCTGATCGGGACGCACCCCGACTGCAGCCATTGCCTGCAGCATGTCATCGCGCATCAGCACCGGGTCACCCAGCATGCTGGCGGAAAGATTGATAAATAGTTTGCAATCGACGTGATTGTCCTGGGTGCGCAGGCGTGCAAAGTCACGAATGGCTGCAGCGCGGCAAGCATGTTCCAGCTCGCGGCGTAGATTGGCTTCACGCGCTGCCTCAAACAACGCAGCTGGAGTGTGTAGCGGGCTATCCTGAGGGCCACGAATCAGCGCTTCATAGCCCATGTATTTGCGGCCATGCATATCCAGAACGGGCTGGAACACGGCATACAGACTGTTGTCACGCAGGATACGGCGCAGGGCCAAGGTTGCGGCGCTGGCATTGTTGCTGGTACGAGTTGCAGAGGCCCCGGTCGAGCTAGTCCACGTAGCGGTTGGAACAGAATCAAGTACAGGAATCGGGGTCATGCCATGCCTCACTCACATCATTTTCTTGCAGAGAGCTTTCTGCAGATGGCAGACTAAACATGACTTGTGACAGCAACATTACAAAAGTGCTGAAAACAAAACGTCATCGCTACATCATCAGTCAGTCATATGTGCGCGGCAGTATGCTTAAACATGAAAACGCATACCCGCAGACCTTGGCTATTTTTTTTGCCGGCACTCTTGCTGACTGCGAGTGATGTCTGGGCGTGGGGCTTGTACACGCATGTCTGGTTCGCACAGTCGCTACTGTGGCTGGTGCCTTTAGCGGATTCACGTTTCCGTGATGCGGCGCGCAAGCTACCGCGCTTGGTGATGGCAGGAGCGTGCTTACCTGATCTGGCACTGGTTCGCCAAATTGCGCGCACTGAAAAGCTGGGAGATAGCCACGACTGGAGCTTGGCTGCACAGCAGCTGGCGCAAGCGCATAGTGACGAAGAGCGTGCCCTGGCTTTAGGTTATGCCAGCCATTTATTGACCGATATTTTTGCGCACAATCATTTTGTGCCGGCGCATGAGAATGTGTGGCTGGATATTCCTATCCTCACGCACGCTGGCTGTGAGTGGGCTCTGGATCATCATGTGCGGGGCGAGCTATTTGCAACACCCGGCGATTTGTTATTGTCCGAGCGCGCTACGATTGAAGCGTATCTGAATACTGCATTTGATTGCCGGCCCGATGAGGCACGGCGCCTGGTGGGCGCGCTGGCACGTGCGGATCATTTGCTGCGCTTCAGCCGGCTGCCTGCAGTGGCGCATGGTTTTGGGCGTGCAGTGGATCCACGCATGCTGCGCCGCTTCAATCATTATCTGGCGCAGACAGTACGGCGTTTGCCGCAGATTAACGCGCTGGTCGACGGCGATTGTCCGCAATGGAATGCCAATCCACCGCGCCATCTGGCGCATGCATCGATTGCTGGCGAGTCGCTGGAGAAGTTACGTTCGCGCCTGGCTTTGCCCGTTGATGTATTTATCACAAAGATCAATTCACACTAAGCGCACTCAATAATAAAAAACGGATGCCGAACGGGCATCCGTTTTCTTTTCAAGCACGCGAATTTAGCTTGGCTTGATCTCGACGCGATTGTCTACACTCTTCACACCTTGCACCTGTTCAGCAACCTTGGTGATGCTAAGACGTTGGTCGGCGGTCGGGACAGTACCTGTGATGGTGACGACCCCATCCTTGCTATCCACGTCAAGCTTGAGTGTCTTAAAGCTGACATCATCAGCTAAAGCAGCCTTGACCTTGGTCGTAAGGGTGGCATCAGTTACAGCTTCGCCTACGGTGTTAGCTGCTTCTACGCGTGGCGGGGGTGATGCTTCCGGCGCTGGTGTGGGTACGGTAGGGCCGGGGCCGCTGGAGGTCGTGGTCTTGTTTGGATCTTCGGCTGGCTTGTTGCAACCCGTCACCAATAGCAGTGCAGCCATGGCAGCTGCAGGAAGCGTGTAAGCAGTTTTCATAATGTTCTCCTAAAGTGGGGCCTGGAAAGTTAAGTAAGCCTATCCTCACTATCCGGTGTCTGAGATGGCGTTTCTGTAGGCCTATTCTGATTTGAAGCGCTAAGAGCTATAGCGACAATAGGCTCTAACTGGAGGTATGCCATGGAAAATCTGGACTGGGTGCAGTGGCCAGCAATGTGCGTGACTTTGCTGGCTGCGTGGCTGACCACTTCTAATCAACGTTGGCGCCGACATAGTGGGTTCTGGCTTTTCCTGCTCAGCAATTTTCTATGGATAGCGTGGAGCATTCCTGCACATGCCTATGCACTCATCGTGCTGCAGGTGGGGCTGGCAACGCTGAACATACTCGGCGTTTTCAAAACCGAGATGGATGCGTCAAAACAGGCTTGAGGTTTTAAAAACCGATCGCAAGTTGAGCGATACCCAAACCAATCACCGCACCGGCGAGTACATCACTGGGATAGTGCAGGCCCAGGATAGGGCGCGAAGCAGCAACCAGTGCAACGAATGGCCAAAGCACAAACGATAGTTGCGGATAAGCGTTGCAGGCAATCGTCGCAAAGCAGACTGCGTGCAGGGTGTGGCCGGAAGGAAAACTGAAACGATCCAGCGCCGGTGCAGCGGCAGAGATTGCTACATAGACTTGATAAGGTCGTGGCCGCGAGGTGGTGGCCTTTAGCCATTTATAAATAGCCAGACAGGTAAGACCGGCCAACACCATACGGATTACGGTGGGTGCAGCTGCCATGCCATCAGCGACCAGTAATGCGCCCATCAGGCTGTACCAGAGCGCGCCATTGCCAAGGCGGCTGATCAAACGAAACACCACACATAACAATGCGTATCGACTGACCCGGTTACAACGCAAACACAGGGCCAGATCGAGCGCGTTAATCCGGCGCCAGGACGATGTCATTAGTTCCATGATGACTCCTTGTATGGCGAGTGAAAACTTGCGACAGGGTGTGGGCAAAGGTATCGACAATGTGGTGCCAGTCGAGGTGTTGCATGCTCTGTGCTGCGCGTGAGCGAATCACCGCCAGGCGCTCACGGTTTTCTGCCAGGCTGCTGGCGGCTTCGATATACGCACTTTCATCACCGGCAGCGACGGTCACGCCGTTGCTGTTATTGATGATTAGTTCAGCGGCCGCAGCGTGTGCAAAGGCGACGACACCCAGTCCGCTTGCGAGTGCCTCGGTCGTTACGTTGCCAAAGGTCTCGGTCAAGCTGGGGAATAAAAACAGATCGCCGGATGCGTAGTGTGTAGCCAAGTCTTCACCACGCCGACTGCCGCAGAAAATAGCTTCAGGACATTGTTGGCGCAGCTTGTCAGCCATCGGTCCATCGCCAACGAAGACCATGCGTGCATCTGGGCGCCGTGCCTTGATGGCAGCAAACGCAGCGAGCACTACGCGCAGATTTTTTTCTGCGGCAAGACGGCCCACATAGATCACAGCGAGATCATCATCGGCGATGCCCCAGCTGCGACGCAATTCCAGTGAGCGGCGGTGCGGAGAGAACAGGGTGGTATCGACACCGCGTGCCATCACACGCAGATTGGCGAAGCCATCTGCGCCGAGTTCGGCAGCCAGCGCCTGCGTCGGCACAAAGGTCGCAGCGGTGCGGTTATGCATCTTGCGCAAGTGGCCGGCGATAATGCCGCGCAGCCAACCAGCGCCGTAGTGCTTGCTGTAGCGATGGAAATTGGTGTGGAAGGAACTGGTCATCGGCAAACCGAGCTTCGCAGCGGTCTTGACGGCCGACATACCGAGCGGGCCTTCGGTCACGATATGCACGATATCGGGCGGTGT
>DATJIB010000046.1:0-8184 GCA_035493575.1 Rhodocyclaceae bacterium
CCACTGTAATTTAGGCTCAGATCATCGCTGCTGTAATCATAGTAAGTAATCGATCCAAAAGCGCCCAGATAAGCCGAGCTCTTGTCTTCACGATTGTGCGCATAGCGCGCGGTCAGGCCCTTGATGATTTCATACTCAGCACCCACGCGCATTTGGCGTGCTTCGAAATGCTGGTGTGTATAGGTATTTCCGGCGTTCTGTTGGGGATTGCTATTGAACTGGGCCGGCGACAATGAACTCACGTAACGCGTATCGATGTCTGCATTCATGCCTTCAACGAATAGCTTGAGTCCGGCCAGCGGCTTCAGGGTGAATTTGGCCTGTTCAGTGCGATTAGTACTGCCATCGCGTTCGCCCGTCACATCGCGATCACTTGAGTAGCCTTGCTTGTCATTGCTGGCGCTGGCCGAAAAATCAAACAACTCACGTGACAAGCCTGCGCTGCTCGTCAGCGACTGCAGACCGCGGCTCCCACTAATGGCAGAAACGGTAACGCCGTTATAAGCACGGGTGCGGATATTGATCACACCAGCCATGGCACTGTCACCAAACGCCACCGAACCACTGCCTTTACTGATTTCGATACTATCAATTGCGCCTAGCGGGATTGAGCCAAGCAAGGGATTGGCCAAATCAACCTCATTCAGGCGGCGGCCGTCTACGTAGATCGCAGTGCTTTGTGCACCATTGCCAATGCCGTAGCCACGCATATCAAATACAGGGGCGTTTTTATTGCCATAACCCGACATGACATTAAGCGACGTGTACTGGCTCAAAAAATCGTACAGGCTGCTTGCGCCGGAGGCTTCAATCTCAGCGCGATTGTGCACTTCGCTAACATAGGTCGCATCTGCATCTTTGGTAGGAATGCCATTGGCAGTGACGATAACGTCGGGCAGCGTCGAGCTTGCGGTCTGTGCGAGTGCCGGCCAAGCGGCGGCGAGGGCGACTGACAATGCAGTCATACGGATGGATTTGGACATGGTGACTCCCTGAGTCCGGCAAGCGTCCCCGCAGGCCGGCAATAAATAAAGAAACGCACAGGGAGAAAGGCAGGGCGCGGCGCGCCTTGTTGGCGTACCAGCACACAACCTGCGCACCCCGCGCGGTTTCCGCTAATGAAACCTGCGTGAGGTTTCAGATTGTTCGTGGCCGGTCTCCGGGCTCACAAGTCTTGAACTGCCGCCTTCCCGGACTTTCATCCAGTGGCATTGAGGCAATTCCGCACTTGCTTACCGTTGCGGGGGCAGCGTCGGCATTGCGTATCCAAAGACACACGCACCGACTTCCCAGTTTCACCTGCCGGTTTTAACCGGCGAGGCACCGCGAACATATCCGCGCGCCATCAAGGCGCTGCGAACGGGGCGGATTATACCTGCCGTCGCTCCTGGCCGACACTACTCACTAAACAACCTTCAAAGTTGCCTCTTACAACTTGACCTAAAACAACTTTTACATAACACTTGGCGACAAATGAATGCACCGCTGGACTCCCTCGAACACAAGGTTGACGCCGTACTTGCTCTTTGCGAGCAGTTGCGCGAAGAAAATCGTGCCTTGCAGACACAACTGTCGGCACTGGAAGGCGTGAACCAGACTCTGTGCAACACCATTGATACATCGCGCGCTCGGCTTGAGGCACTGATGAACCAACTGCCGGAAGAAGCATGAGCGTTAATAGCCCTTTAGAAATTCAGTTGCTCGGCAAGGAATACAAGGTTGCGTGTCCGCCGGAAGAAAAAGCTGCGCTGCAAGCCGCGGCCGAATTGCTGAATACTCGCCTGATTGAAGCTGGTGAAAAAGGCAAAGCCAGTGGCGAACGCTTGGCTGTGATGGTCGCACTCAATCTCGCACACGAATTGCTGACGCAACGTCGCGATAGTTCGTCTGCATCGACAAATGCATCTGTCGGTATTGATTCCGATGAGTTTGCGCGTAAAATAAAATCCATCGAGACGCGCATTGATGCGGCACTGAATCAGTAATCGCTTTCACGCATTACCTTCACTGCATCCTTGTACGCCTCCACCAGTTTCCCCTGCGGTGTTCGTCAAGGCCATATATTCCTTGAACCAATACGCATGGCGTCAGGTTACTGACCTAAAAGCTGCTGTTGTGAGCACTCCTTGCGAGTGCACCTGATGCGGCCGGCTAGTAACCGCTCTGAACTTCAGGTTCAGGATGCCGGTCTAGCGGCATTTGCGGGGGAATCCGCACTACCCAAAGCGGCGGCATGAGCAATCATGCTGCCGCTTTTCATTTGTGCGCGAAGACTCCGCAATAAGCACTCGTGATGCAATGATTGGCCCATCTGATATTGAGCGTATTTCAGTTTAATATTCATGCTTCTTTGGGAGAACATCATGAATCGCAAACTGATCCTTCTGGCCGCTCTATCTTTTACTGGCTCAGCGATTGCTGCTGACACTGTCCGTCTTGGCAACCTCAAGTTCGCGCACTACGGCGCGGTCTCGTACATGAAAGAGGTCTGTCCCAAGTACAACATCACCGTCGTCGAGCGCATGTTCCCCAAGGGACCGGACATCATGCCGGCAATTGTGGCCGGTGAAATCGATATCGCTGCTTCGGCTTCTGACGGTGCCATTTCAGCACGCGCCAATGGCGTGCCGATTTATGTCGTGGCCGGCTTTGCCAAAGGCGGTGCGCGCGTAGTCGCGGCAATCGGCACCAACATCAAATCGATCAAGGATCTGAAGGGCAAGAAAGTCGGTGTCACCCGCGGTGGTGCGCAGGAACTGGCCCTGATGGGTGAGCTGGATAAGGCCGGCCTGACCTGGTCGGAAACCCCGGGCAAGGATGTGCAGATTGTGTACCTGCCATTTGCTGACCTGAATCAAGCGCTGGCAACCAAGCAGATCGACGCCATGTGTCAGTCCGAGCCACAATCATCGCAAGCCATCAACAAGAAGTTCGGTGTCGAAGTCATGAAGCCTTACGACACTGCCATGGGCAAACCTTACCGCCTGATGGTGATGACGGAAAAGATGTACGAGAACCGCGATCTGGCGCAGCGCCTGATGAAGTGCTTCGTCGAGTCGACCGCCCTCTTCAAGAAGAACCCTGCGCTGGCTGAAAAGTATGTGATCGAAAACATGTTCAAGAACCAGATCACGCCGCAGGATTACAAGGACGCAATGGATAACGCCGAGTTCACCTATGACGTCACGCTCGACTACATTGATGTCACCACCGGCTTCATGCAGAAATTCGGTGTTGGCCGCATGGCCAAGCCACCCAAGGCCAGCGAATGGTCGCGGCTTGAGCTCTTGCAAAATGCCAAAAAAGAATTGGGTGTGAAGTAATTGTCCATGAATGCAAAGACGCGTGACTGGCTACTGGGCGCCATTATTCCAGTAGTCACCTTGCTGGCTTGGGAGTGCGCTACCCGGGCCGGCTGGTTTTCTCCCATCGTGCTGCCGGCCCCTTCTGCGGTGGCAGAAAAATGGTGGGCATCACTAATGCCAGCCATGGCGTTTGATCCGGCTACGCAAAGTAAATTGGCGTGGATGTTTTCAGGCGAGATGGTTCAGGATGCCATCGCCAGTCTGTACCGTGTAATTGTGGGTTTTGTGATTGGTGCGGTTCTGGCTTTGCCCTTGGGTTTATTCATGGGCGCACGACCAACCGTATACAAACTCTTCAATCCCCTGCTGCAAGTGCTGCGCCCGATTCCACCGATTGCCTTTATTCCGCTCTCGATACTCTGGTTCGGCTTGGGCAATCCACCGGCGATCTTCCTGATCGTACTGGGAGCCTTCTTCCCTGTGTTGATGAACACCATTGCCGGCGTGCGCAGCGTGGACAATATCTATCTGCGTGCCGCTGCCAATCTTGGCGCCAGCCAATGGACGCTGTTCTACCGCGTCATCCTGCCAGCCACCACGCCTTACATTCTCGCTGGCGTACGCATCGGCATCGGCACCGCCTTCATCGTCGTGATCGTGTCGGAAATGATTGCGGTGAATAACGGTCTTGGCTACCGCATTCTGGAAGCGCGTGAGTTCATGTGGTCAGACAAGATCATCGCCGGCATGCTCACGATTGGTCTGCTCGGCCTCGCCATTGATACCGGTGTGAACCGCCTCAATAACTACCTGCTGCGCTGGCATCGCGGACTGGAGCAATAAAGCGATGAGTCAGATTTCGATCCAGAATGTACATAAGATTTTCAGCAGCAAAGAGCGTGAAGTGGTTGCCCTCAAGGGCATCGATCTCGAAATTGAAAAAGGCGAATTCGTTTGCCTGCTTGGCCCTTCGGGTTGTGGCAAGTCAACACTGCTGAATGCCGTTGCCGGCTTCTCATTGCCCACTACCGGTAGCATCGTCGCGGAAGGCAAGGCCATTTCAGCGCCGGGCCCGGATCGCGGCATGGTGTTTCAGGAGTACGCGCTGTTTCCGTGGATGACCGTAGCGCAAAACATTGCCTTCGGTCTGGAGATCCAGAAGAAGCCGAAAGACTTCATCGATGAGACGGTCGCCAAGCTGCTGGAAACTTTGAACCTCAAAGACTTCGCCAATCGCTTCCCAAAGGATTTGTCCGGCGGCATGCGCCAACGTGTAGCGATTGCGCGCGTGCTGGCACTGGACTCGCCCATCATGCTGATGGACGAGCCTTTTGGCGCACTTGATGCATTGACAAGGCGCAATCTGCAGGACGAATTGCTGCGCATCTGGCAGGCCTCAGGCAAGACCATTCTGTTCGTCACCCACTCGATTGAAGAGTCGATCTATCTAGCCGACCGCATCGTGGTCATGACTTATAGACCCGGCACCATCAAGCGCGACCAGCGCGTTGATATGCCTCGCCCACGCGATCCGGCCGCACCTGCATTCAATGATCTCAAGCGCGAACTAGGGCATCTGGTGATGGAAGAGCAGCAGCGCCATGCGGCGGATGAGCTAAAGCTGATTGACTAAGCCAGACCGCTATTTGACTTAAAATATCGTTCCGCTTGTGAATCACGGTTAATGGAAATTTTATGCGTTACTGGTTAATGAAGTCCGAACCCTCCGTGGTCAGCATTGATGATGTGCTGGCCCTGCCAAATCAAACCATAGACTGGTACGGGGTACGCAACTATCAGGCGCGTAATTTCATGCGTGACCAGATGAGCGTGGGTGATGGTGTGTTCTTCTACCACTCCTCCTGTCCCGAGCCGGGCATTGCCGGGTTAGCCAAAGTATCGAAGAAGGCTTATCCGGATAAGACGCAGTTCGATCCCAAGAGTCATTATTTCGATCCCAAAGCCACGCCGGAAGTACCGCGCTGGATGAATGTGGACGTCAAGATCGTCAAGAAGACACCACTGGTGCCACTGAGTGAGTTGCGCGCGCATCCAGAGCTGGAACACATGCGTGTTCTGCAAAAAGCCAGTCGTCTATCCATCACTCCGGTCGACCCGGCTGAATGGAAATTCATTTGCGAAAAGTTGATGGGTGTTAAGGCCTGAGCGAGCGCCTCAAGCACAAATTCAGCCTCACAAGAAACGGCCTGGCTTCTTCCGAAGTCAGGCCGTTTTCTTTTATGCGCCGGCATTATCAGCATCGTCCTACAGGGAATTTTTTTACCCTCTGGCAGTCTACTTCGCAGTCAAAACAACAAACCGTGTCCTCATCACTCTAGCGGCTAGGCCCACAGCCACGAGGACTAAGAGCAGCTGGCTACGCATTGCGTACGCAGCCTGATAACGCGAAACGGGGAGGTTTATGCTGCAACCTATTTGGGGCGATATCGCCATTCCTTTCACACTTCTGCTCGCCTGGTTTCTCGGCGAACTTGGACATCGCTGGCTGGCCCTGCCGCGCATCAGCAGCTATGGCCTGATCGGGATTGTGATTGCGCTGGGATTGAAAGCCAGTCGTACCTTTTTCGAAGTTGAAGATTTATGGAGTCTCACGCTGCTGGCGCAGATTGCCTTCGGCCTGCTGCTGTTCGAACTCGGCTATCGCATCAACCTCGGCTGGCTGGGCAAGAATCTGTGGCTGAGTTTGAGCAGCCTGGTCGAGGCCTCCGCCACATTTGCTGCGGTCTATTACGTCGGCCTCTTCTTCGATCTCAAGCTGGTGCCGGCTTTACTGCTTGCCGCGCTCGCTACGGCCACTTCACCGCTAACGCTTTTGCCTGTCATCAATGAGCTGCGCAGTGGCGGCCAGGTCACTGAACGTACCTTGCATTTGTCTGCGATCAACTGCGTGCTTTCCATCATCGCCTTTAACTCCATCGTGGGTTACTGGGTGCTGGCCAGCGCCGGCAATACCTTTGAAGCGGCATGGAGCAGCCTGGTGGTCGTATTTGTCTCGGCCGGGCTCGGGGTCTTGTTCGGCGTCGTGCTGCCGCGCCTGCTCAGCCTGGCTGATGCCAACGACAAACACAGTAGTGTCGCATTTGCCTTGGCCGTCGCGGCCTTGATCCTGATCACACATTCGCTGCACTTCTCACCGGTGCTCGCGACCTTGATCTTCGGCTTGATGGCGCGCCATCACCGCGATGTACGTCATCAGGCGCAACCCAATTTTGGTGTTCTCGGTGATCTGTTGTGCATTGTTCTGTTCGTGCATATCGGCAGCCGCCTGCAGCCCGACACACTGGTCAGCGGTGCTGTATTAGCCGTTGCGGTCCTGCTCACTCGCTTTGTGGTCAAGTCCATCAGCGTGCTTTTGTTCTCACGCTTAAGCGGCCTCTCATTCAAGAAGGGCCTGCTCACCAGCATCGCCCTGACGCCGATGGCCAGTTTCGCCATCTTGCTATTGGAGCTTTCCGCCCAACGCGGGCTCGACTTTCCTAACATCCTGGCTGCCATGTGCGGCCTGCTCTTGCTGGCTGACTTGATCAGCCCCGTTATCCTGCGCCGTACCCTGATTTGGGCCGGCGAAGCATCCAAGGTGAATTGATATGCCCTTGCAGGCCTTTACCCAATCCAAAGCCCTCAGCATGGGCGTTGAGCTGGAACTGCAACTCGTTGATCCAACCAGCCTGGATCTGACAAGTGCCGCCAACGATCTGCTGCATTTGCTTGAGCGCAAGCCCTTTCCCGGTGATGTCAAACCGGAAATGACGGAGAGCATGATAGAGATCGCGACCGATGTGCAGACTGACTACGATGGTTTGCTCTCGCAGCTGCAAACCATACGCGACACTCTGGTCGCAGCTGGTGACCAGCTCAACGTGCGCATTTGCGGCGGCGGTACGCATGCCTTCCAGCACTGGTCAGACCAGACCATTGTGGACAAGCCGCGCTATCAGCAACTGTCCGATCTGTATGGCTATCTGGCCAAGCAGTTCACGGTGTTTGGCCAGCATGTGCATATCGGCTGCGAGTCGGCCAATAGTGCGCTGTATTTATTGCATGCGCTCAATCGCTACCTGCCGCACTTCATCGCACTGAGTGCTTCTTCGCCGTACTTTCAGGGTGAAGACACGATGTTCGATTCGGCACGCTTGAATTCGGTATTCGCTTTCCCCCTCAGTGGTCGTGCACCATTCGTGCTGGATTGGGCGCAGTTCGAGAGTGGTTATTTCCGCAAGATGGAAGCCACCGGTGTGGTCACCAGCATGAAGGACTTCTACTGGGACATCCGCCCCAAACCGGAATTCGGCACCATAGAACTGCGCGTTTGCGATACGCCTCTCACGGTAGAGCGTGCGGCGGCATTGGCTTGCTATCTACAGGCGCTATGCAGTTATCTGCTTTCGGGTGCTGAAGCCGCGCCCAGTGAAGATGACTATCTGGTCTACAACTTCAACCGCTTTCAGGCTTGCCGCTTTGGCCTTGACGGCATGATTGTCGATCCAAAAACCAATATCAACCTGCCACTACGCGAAGACATTCTGCAAACACTGGACAAGGTTCAATTACATGCGGGTCGCCTCGGCAGTCGCCCGGCGCTGGATGAGATACGGCGGGTGCTCGGTAGCGAAGGCAATCACGCCACCTTCTTGCGGCAACAGTTCGCCGAGTGCCGGAATGTCAAAGGCGTAGTCGATGCTGCCGTAGATCAATTCCGTGGAGAGAAGTCATGATTGGACGTCGTCGGAAACCTATCAAGATCGCCCTGTCAGCACGCATCTTTCATCCCGAGCCTGAAGCGCGTGGTATCAAAACAAAGACCTTGCAAGTGCTGGAGCAATCCATCGCACAATGGGTCATGACGCGCGACGTCATG
>DATJIB010000047.1:0-16449 GCA_035493575.1 Rhodocyclaceae bacterium
GAATACCCAGCACCTGGCTGGCGGCAAATGCCGTCTGGATGAATCCCATGACACGGCCACGCATGTGCAGCGGGAACAGATCGGTCGAGATCGCCAAGACGATAGAGCCGATCACCCCGCCGAATAGTCCGGTGACGATACGAGCCGCCAGGAGGCTTTCAAAACTTTGCGCCATCCCACACCACACAGTGCCAAGGATGAAGCCCGCATAAAAGAACAGCAACAGCTTCTTGCGGTCGAAACGGTCAGCAAAACCCGCTGTCAGCAAGCCCGATACGCCGGCGCTGAATGCATAGGCTGACACCACCAAACCAAACTGCGATGGCGCGATCTGCATCGCCGGCATGATGACGGCGCCCAGCGGCGACATCAGCATGAAGTCGAGAATGACGGCGAACTGCAGGAAGGCAAGCATGCCGACCGCCAGCTTTTGGTACGGAGAAAATTGCGTCTGTGCAGGAACGGTAACGCTGCTAGGGTTCATGTTTTCGATGAAAGAATATCTGACGTTGATTGGCGCATAACAATTTCTGGATTAAGGTTTATAGGTCATAAAGGGTCTCCTGCTGACCTCAGTCAGGCCAGCTTACCTGGCCCTGCCCGAGATCATTGAGGCGCGCGATAAATGTTGCCGCCTCCGCTTGCGCCAATGTGAATTCAATTTCTACACTCTGGCCATGACTTACCTGCAACAGCTGCGCGCCTATTGCATCAATCTCTCGCCTGACTAAACCTTCCAGTGCATAAGGCACTTCGCAACGCAAGGAAAGCATTTTTACGATGGGTGTTTTTTGCGCGGTACGCAGCGCCTGTGCCACCGCATCGGTATAAGCGCGCACCAAACCACCAGCTCCTAGCTGCACGCCACCGTAATAGCGAACCACAGTGACCAGCACGCCTTCCAGATCCTGATGACGCAAGACCTCAAACATTGGCCTTCCGGCCGTCCCACTAGGTTCGCCATCATCGACAGCAGCCGACTCGCCGCCGGCGATCAAGGCCCAGCATACGTGAGTCGCCGTGGGGTGCTGGGCCCATAGCGCGGCCACAATCGCCAGCGCTTCCGCGCGACCCGATACCGGGCGCACGCAAGCGATGAAGCGGCTCTTTTTAATGAGCAACTCACTTTCTACAGCGCTAGCGATGGTCTGTGGCATACAGGAAATACGCAAACATGAGGCCTACGCCATGCTGACTAGATCAGCACACGCACTCCGGAATATCCAACATAGAGGCCGACCAACAGAATGATGGCGCCGGAGAAATAGGGTGCCTTGCGCGCGAACTCCCCAAAACCCTGCCAGCGCGATGCAGCGTGTCTGACGCTCAACGCGGCTATCGTACCGGCAGCAACCATGGTCAAGGCCAGCCCAATACTGAAGCACAAAACCAGAGTTGCACCGAGCGCGATCTGTTTCATCTGCAGGCAGAGCAGCAAAATGGTGATTGACGCCGGGCATGGAATCAATCCGCCGGTGAGACCAAAGATGATGATTTGACCAGTCGTGGCCGACTTGCCGGCAAAGCGCCGCTCAATATCCATGGCGTGGGCGCGCTCATGTTCATCCTGGTATCCGCCAGCCAATTCGTCGATCAGCTCTTCATCATGTTGGTGCCCGTGATCATTGTCGTGATGGTGATCATGATGATGCGCAGCGTGACTGTGACGCCAGGTGCTCCAGATCATCCATGCGGCTACGCCAACGATGATAAGGCCTGAAGCGGCTTGCAAATATGGCTCGCTTGTCTCGACATTCCAGTTGCTACCGAAATACATGCCGGCTATAGCCACCAGCCAAACGACGGCGGTATGCGACAGGGTGGCAGACAAACCCAGCAATACTGCCTGTGTCACGGTGCCACGAATGGCGACGATGAAGGCTGCCATCATTGTCTTGGAATGACCCGGCTCCAAGCCGTGCAAAGCGCCCAGCAGGATGGCGCTGGGTACGAACAGCCAGGCATTACCCTGCTGGAGAAGCGAAGCGAATTCGGTCATGGCACACTTTCAGTCAAAACATATATACTCCCCCCCAGTATACTGGATATCGACCCTCAAGACCGGAACGAGCAGGAATATGGCGCACACGATTCGAGATAAAGCAAAGCTGCTGGCACGCGTCAGGCGCATGCAAGGTCAGCTACGTTCGCTGGAAACTCAATTAAGCAATGAAGAGGACTGCATTGCGGTACTGCAGCAGATTGCGGCGGTACGCGGAGCAGTCAATGGGCTAATGTCGGCTGTGATCGAGGGGCACATGACGGATCATGTAGTCAATGAAGCCAGCCCTGCCAAGCGGCAGAAGGAAGTCGATGTAGCGTTGCAGGTAATCAAGTCTTACCTGAAGTAGTTCACGCTCCTAAGCCCAGGCGCCTGGGGACAAACGTTTTATCTATCCAGCAACATGGCATTGATGCGCAAAGCATGACTCTTCGAATCGGCCTTGTTCTGGGCGCTGGTTCTTTGTCCGAAGGCTTCGCGCGAAGCAACGTCGAGCTTGGCTGCCTCAATGCTTTTGATACAACGCCAACGGCGAACCGACTTGGTAACAACCTGGCGCATCAGCTCTTCCGGATGATGGGTCTGGCAGTGATAACAGAAGCGTGTCGTCATGGAGTTTCTCCCAGAGATTAAGCTGCTCTCGACAAATATTATCCACGCAGCTCAAACATTCAATTAACAGGATTAAGCCCACATCACGTGGCTCATCCACGGTTTAAGGCATTGCCAGGGGCGAACAAATACCACTTTTATATTACAAAAAATCGATCCTTTGAATGAGACACTTTGATCTCGATATCAAAAAACTGTGTATGCAAAAACTAATGCCATCAAAAAATAATTCATCTTGATAGCAGCAACAGTCGTCGCTAATGTGATCTCACATTCATACAAAAAGGGAGATTGTTATGAAAAGCTATCACGTATTGATGGGTATTACCGCGCTGGTTCTGGCAACCAGTAGTGGCGTGGTCATCTCCAAGAGTCACCACCCTCACGATGCGATCAAACCGCAGACACAAGTGACGTCCTCCGCGCAACTTCCTATCGCTGACGACATGCTTGGTGATGTTGGCGATGAACTGGTGGCCAGCTGCAATGGGCATGAGCAATCAGTTACTTGCCCACAACAGTGGTCTGAACTCAGTCGGATCGCCAGTACCGCACCGAACGGACTTCGGTAATATTCTCAGGCACTAGTCAAGCTAAAAGTTATACACAGAATCTGTGTAGAAAAGCCCGGACACTCCGGGCTTTTTCTTTTTGTAACAAGGACAGAACTGGCTTGCTCAAAAATGCAGCAAATGTAAGTTTGAGAAAATTTATTCCGCCAGTGCCTTATCAACAATCTGTTGCGCATCCAAAAGCAGCTTGTTCAGATGCGTTTCACCCAAAAAACTTTCGGCGTAGATTTTATAAATATCTTCAGTGCCTGATGGTCGTGCCGCAAACCAGCCATTCGCAGTCATGACCTTGATGCCGCCAATTGCCGCATCGTTAGCCGGAGCGCGATCCATAATCTGCGTGATTTTTTCGCCGGCCAATTCACTGATGGTGATTTGCTGCGGAGATAGTTTGGACAGTTTTTTCTTTTGCGCCGGCGTTGCTGGTGCATCCACCCGCGACGCAGTCGGCAGCCCCAGCTCTTGCGTCAAGGCTTGATATAACTGCCCTGGATCGCGGCCAGTCCGGGCGGTCATCTCGGCAGATAGCAGCGCTGCCGAAAGGCCATCCTTGTCTGTGGTCCACACTGATCCATCCATACGGTTGAATGTAGCGCCGGCGCTTTCTTCTCCGCCAAAGCCTAGGCTCTTATCGGTCAGTCCGTCAACAAACCACTTGAAACCAACCGGCACTTCACACAAGCGGCGGCCGAGTTTGTTTGCCACGCGATCAATCAATGCACTACTGACCAAGGTCTTGCCGACCGCGCTATTGCTGCTCCAATGTGGGCGGTGCTGGAAGAGATAGTCGATGGCCACGGCCAGATAATTATTCGGTGGCATCAGGCCGACGCTGGGCGCGACGATGCCATGTCTGTCGTGATCCGTATCGCAGGCAAAGGCAATGTCGTACTGATGCTGCAAGGCAATCAGGCTGCGCATCGCATAGGGCGAGGACGGGTCCATGCGGATGCGCCCGTCCCAATCCAGGGTCATGAACTTGAATGTCTTGTCGACGTTGGGATTGACGATAGTCAGATCAAGTTTGTAGTGTTGGGCAATGCGCGGCCAGTAATCGACGCCAGCCCCGCCGAGTGGATCGACACCCAAGCGTATGCCAGAAGTGCGGATCACATCGAAGTCGATGACTTGGCTAAGATCGCCAACATATTCACTGAGAAAATCATGTTCGCGCACATTCGCAGCCTTGCGCGCCTGCGCGTACGGCAAGCGTTTTACGCCAATCAAATTCGCTTCCAGAAACTCATTCGCCTTGGCCTCAACGGCAGAGGTAATGTTGGTGTCAGCAGGTCCGCCATTGGGCGGGTTGTATTTGAAACCGCCATCTTCGGGCGGATTGTGCGAAGGAGTGATCACAATACCGTCAGCCAAGCCGGTGCTGCGGCCACGGTTGTAGTTGAGGATGGCCAGGGAAATGGCTGGCGTCGGCGTGTATTCGGTGCCCACTGCAATCCGCACTTCCACGCCATTGGCTACCAGGACTTCCAGCGCCGACTCGAATGCCGGTTGCGATAAAGCGTGGGTATCAATGCCGATAAAGAGTGGGCCATCGATACCTTGCGCTTGACGATGCAGACAGATGGCCTGGCTGATGGCCAGCACATGCGCTTCATTAAAACTACTGCGCAATGCCGAACCCCGGTGCCCCGAGGTGCCAAATGTCACCCGTTGCGCCGGAATGGAAGGATCGGGGCGCAGTCCGAAATAGGCATCAGCCAGCTTGCCCAGATCAATGATGTCTTGCGCTTGCGGTAACTGGCCGGCACGGGGATGAATATTCGAACTCAAGGCTGCGCTCCTCTTTAAGTGGATGACATTGAGGCCAGTCTACGTCGAATGCCGGGTTCTATATATAGCCCGTTCGTCTCAAACTTATATCACGACATGATATATTTATTCGACATCATTCTTCTCAAGCATCAGCCATGTCCGAATCCACCGCCCTAAACAAGCGCCAGTACGAGGCGCTATCCGAATTCCGTTATCAATTGCGCCGCTTCCTGCACTTCAGTGAAACCGCTGCCAAGTCCGAAGGACTGACTCCACTGCAGTATTTGGTGCTCTTGCATGTGCATGGCTTTCCCGGTCGCCAATGGGCCACCGTGGGGGAGCTGGCCGAACGTTTGCAGATGAAACATCATGGTGTGGTGGCCTTGCTCACGCGCTGTGAAGAAAGCGGATTGATCCGGCGCCAGCAAAGCAGTGTTGATCGGCGTCAGGTTGAGGTTCATCTGACCGCCTCCGGCGGGCAATATCTCCAACGCCTGGCCGCGCGCCACGAAGCGGAACTGCACTCGTTGCAAGACACTTTCCAGGTCGTCAATATCACCGCCTTCAACGACAATACACGGTCGGATCAAGCGCATGAGCAATAGCAAGCGCGACTATTCAGTCGATCGACGCTTGCTACTTTTGTCGGGACTGGCAGTTGTGCTGGGCGGAATTGGCACACTCGCCGCCTTTGTCTTGCTGAACCTGATTCGCTTATTCACCAATCTATTTTTCTACCAAAGCCTTTCCTTTTCAGAACACTCACCGGCCTTGCACACCCTAGGCCCGTGGGTGATTGCATTACCGCTGCTGGGAGGGCTGATCGTCGGCTTGATGGCGCGATTTGGCAGTGACAAAATTCGCGGCCATGGCATTCCCGAAGCTATGGAAGCCATCCTGTTTGGTAAAAGCAAGATGTCACCCAAAGTGGCAGTGCTAAAGCCACTGTCATCCGGCATCGTGATCGGCAGCGGCGGCTCGTTCGGTGCCGAAGGTCCCATCATCATGACCGGCGGCGCGCTCGGGTCCCTGCTTTCACAGTATCTACATTTAACTGCTGCCGAACGTAAAACCCTGCTGGTCGCAGGCGCTTGTGCCGGCATGACGGCCATCTTCAGCACGCCCGTTGCCGCGCTCTTGCTGGCAGTTGAGTTATTGCTGTTTGAATTGCGGCCACGCAGCCTGTTGCCAGTGGCACTGGCCTGCGCCACTGCCGGCTTCTTGCGCACTCTGCCTTTCGCGGTGGGCCCACTCTTCCCCTTGCAGACCGAAGCCGTGAGCGGCATTGCCTTCGTCTCTTGTGTACTAGCAGGTGTGCTATGTGCCGGACTCACGATCGCGCTGACCCTGGCCCTTTACAAAATTGAAGATGCTTTTCAGCACCTATCTATCCACTGGATGTGGTGGCCGGCGCTGGGCGGCTTGATCGTCGGCATCGGCGGCTATCTGGAGCCGCGCGCACTGGGCATTGGTTACGACGTGATTGGCGACCTGCTCAACAATCACATCCTGATCGCAGCCGCCTTATCCCTGCTTTTGGTCAAAGCCATTATCTGGAGTATCGCACTGGGCTCAGGCACATCAGGCGGCGTTCTGGCGCCAGTGCTGATGCTAGGTGCCGGCCTAGGTCTACTACTGGCGCCGGTCTTACCCGGCGGCTCACCATCGCTATGGGCGCTCGCGTGCATGGCGGCAGTACTGGGTAGCATGCTGGGCGCACCGTTGATGGCGATTGTTTTTGTGTTTGAACTTACACATGCCAATGAGGCTTTGCTGCCGGTTATGCTCACGACCGCCGTGGCATATGGCGTCACCAGTCTGACCTTGAAACGCTCGATCATGACCGAGAAAATTGCACGGCGTGGTCTGCATATCTTTCGCGAATATTCAGTCGACCCGCTCGAAGGCCAGCATGTGTCCGATCTGATGACACAAGCGGTGATCAGCATTGATGCGCAGAGCTCTATTGCCACCGCCCTTGCCGAGCATTTCGGGGGCAAGCAAAAACACCATGCTTATCCGGTGGTGAGTGCGGGTCGCTTGCTCGGCATGCTGGACAGGTCCAGTATCAGCGTGGCCTCGATGACACGCACCTGTGCAGAGCTGTTGCCACCCATGGATGCACGGCATGCTCTGCTGCCGGACAGTACCGCTCGCGCCTCGGCCGCCCGGATGGCGGAGTTGGGGGTGAGTCGTTTGCCCGTAGTTGCAGATCTACGGAGCATGCAACTGGTCGGTATTCTTTCCCTGCGCGATCTGCTGCACCCCGGCCTCACCCGCGTACAGGAGGAAACTGTACGCGAACGCTTACGCTAGGTCAGACCGGCTCTTTCAACAAGGCTTCGATCTCGGTATGCAGCTGGCTAAAGTCAGGCTCGCCCAGATAACGTTTGACGATATTGCCGTGCTTGTCGATCAGGAAAGAGGTGGGGGTCAAACGGATATCGCCGAAGGCTTTTGCCGCTGTGCCATCAGCATCATGCGCTACCTTGAATGGCAGAGCATTCTTGAGCGCATAGGCCGAAACAAAACCGGGTTTGTCGTAGCTCATGGCAACCGCCACGGTCTCATATCCTTGTCCAGCGTAGCGATTGTGCGTTTCAATCAGGGCCGGCATTTCCTTGATGCAGGTTGGGCAGTCGGTCGCCCAGAAGTTCACCAGCACGACCTTCCCTTGCAGGCTGGTCAGGTCGATCTTTTGTCCCTGATAAGTCGTCAATGCCACTGCAGGCGCCACTGACTTTTGTGCGACAATGAAATACGTGCCGAGGGCGGCAATAACAACAATCACGCCCAATGCCGCCTTGAGTTTTCCGCTCATATGAACACGCTGTAAAAGTGGGTGAAATGTAAGGAACGCAAGAAGACCTGGATTTTCCGGGTTTTGGCCGGTGCTGTCATCTCGAATAACCAGGAGGAGGGGTTTGTGAAAATCGACCTGCGCAAGATTTATCGTTTTACGCCTATGGAACACCTAGCTGGCAGCGCTCTGCCCAGCGGCGGCGACATTTATTATGAGTGTACGATTTGTAATGGCGTGATTAGTTCAGTGCCGCGCATTGCATCCGCCTGTGAGTGCGGCAACCTCTCCGGCAACGGCGGCGAGGCCGTCATCAAGGAAGCAGACAAGGTTAACCCTGTTCGCGGCAAACTGAAATAAATTTGTGTCTGATTCTGCTTTTGTAGTTTCTCAGTGCAACACTTAAATCCCCAGCAACGCGAAGCTGTTCTCCATCTTGATAGCCCCCTCCTGGTACTGGCAGGTGCCGGGAGCGGCAAGACAGGGGTGATTACCAACAAGATCGCCTACCTGGTGCGCGAATGCGGCATCTCCGCTTCCCATATCGCCGCAATTACCTTCACCAACAAAGCCGCCCGCGAAATGCAGGAGCGCGTCGAAAAGCTGCTCGGCAGCAATGGCGCGCATGGCCTGATGGTCAGTACTTTTCACTCTCTGGGTGCGCGCATCCTGCGCCAGGAGTCCAAACATTGCGGGCTCAAACCCGGCTTCTCGATTCTGGATGCGGCCGATACCACCGGCATCTTCACTGACATTCTCGGCAGTACTGCCGACAAGGCGCATGTGCGTGCCGTGCAAACGCGTATTTCGCTATGGAAGAATGCACTGCTGGACCCAGAGGCAGCGGCCAAAGTTGCCGAAGATGAGCTGGAAAAAGGCGCGGCCAAATGCTATGCCGAATACCAGCGCACCTTGCAGGCTTACCAAGCCGTAGACTTCGACGATCTGATTCGCGTGCCGGTGCTGTTGTTCGAGAGCAATGCAGACGTGGTTTCGCGCTGGCAAAACAAGATTCGCCATTTGCTGGTCGATGAGTATCAGGACACCAACACTTGCCAGTACCGCATGATGAAAGCGCTGGCCGGACCACGCGCTTCATTCACGGCCGTGGGTGATGACGACCAGTCCATCTACGCTTGGCGCGGTGCCGACATCAAGAATCTGCATGCGTTGCAAGATGACTATCCACGCCTCAAGGTCATCAAGCTGGAGCAGAACTACCGCTCTACTACCCGCATTCTGCAGGCCGCCAATAGCCTGATTGCCCACAACCCGAAGTTTTTCGAGAAACGTCTGTGGTCCGAAAATGGCCAGGGCGATGCGGTCGCGGTCACCACTTGCCGTGATGACGCCCACGAGTCTGAATGGGTAATAGCTCGCCTGTTTGCACACAAGATCGAGAATCGCGGCAAATGGAGCGACTACGCCATCCTGTATCGCGGCAACCACCAGGCGCGCTCCTTTGAGCAGCATCTGCGCAACAGCAAGATTCCGTATCAGCTCTCCGGCGGCCAATCCTTTTTTGATCGCACCGAAATCAAAGACGTCATCAGTTATCTGCGCCTGCTCGCCAATAGTGATGAAGATCCGGCTTTCATTCGCGCCATCACCACGCCCAAGCGCGGCATCGGCGGCGCCACGCTGGAAGCGCTGGGCTTATATGCCGGCCAACGCCATATCAGTCTGTTCGCGGCCGCGTGCGAAGCCGGTGCCGAACAACATGTCAGCGCCAAGGCACTCGCCTCCGTGCGTGAGTTCTGTGACTTCGTCAATCGCATGGAGTGGCGTGCTCAAAAGGAACCCGCTTCTGTTGTACTCAATGACTTGCTGCGCGCCATCGGTTACGAAACCTCGCTGTTCGAAACACTAGAACCGAAAGATGCAGAATCCAAGTGGGCCAACGTCACCGACTTTGTCGGCTGGCTCAGCAAGAAAGGCGATGAAGAAGGCAAATCACTGATCGAGTTGACGCAGACAATTGCCCTGATCACCATGCTCGACAAGCAGGACCAGGATATGGATGCAGTGCAGCTGGCGACGCTGCACGCGGCCAAGGGGCTGGAGTTTCGGCATGTGTTTCTGGTCGGCATCGAAGAAGGCTTGTTGCCGCATCGCGAGTCGATCGCACCGGAGAAACTGGAAGAGGAACGCCGCCTGATGTATGTGGGCATTACGCGCGCGCGTAACAGCCTGAACCTGACCTACTGTGAAAAGCGCAAGCAGGGCAAGGAGTGGCGTGATTGCGAACCTTCGCGCTTTATCGGTGAAATGGGTGCAGATATAAAACTCAGCAACCCCAAAACCACTGTCAGCGTCAGCCAGGAAGAAGGCAAAGCCAAGCTGGCGCGCTTCCGCGAAATGTTTGCGGCCAAGAGTTAAGTCTGAATTTGGACAATAAAAAAGCCAGCGCAATGCGCTGGCTTTTTTGTGAATACGGCGTGCTTACTTTTGCATGAAGGCAATCGCCTTGCTCAGCTCTTCGTCCGTTGCATCAGCAACGCCGCCCTTGGGTGGCATCGCACCCTTGCCCTTGATGGCACTGGCAAGCAATGACTTCAGGTTGCCGCCCAGGCGAGCCGACCAGGCACCGGCATCGTGTGCCTTGGGTGCGCCCATGGCACCGCTACCGTGACACGCCACACAAGCTGCGTTGTAGAGCTCTTCGCCAGTACGCTTGCCAGCATTCGCGGCGACTGCAGTGACTTCAACTTTAGCCACGGCTTCAATACGAGCATCAGCGGAAGCGTCTTCACCCGATGCAGTGACTTTCGAGAAACCGGCACCAAATGCAAGTAACAGCAAAAAACCGGCAATGACGAGAAAAACAATTTGCAGACTGCTCAGACCTTCATGCGACTGTTGCGGTGCGGACATGTTTGTTCCTCAAAAGCAAAATTGAACTCATAAGATCTATTGATTATATCGATTTCTACGCTGATGGGCTAAACCGTCTGTCATTTTTGCTGATGGGCTTGGCGCAATGCAGCAAACACGCTATCCTTCGAGCCCTGCGCGCCCGTAGCTCAGCTGGATAGAGTATTGCCCTCCGAAGGCAAGGGTCGGACGTTCGAATCGTCTCGGGCGCGCCATATCACTGCCATCGCCCCCGCAGCCAGCGGTTCCTAAGAACGCAGATTGCTGGTACTGGCGTTCGGGTCGAACACCCCGGTCTGCACTTCATACGACAAGCTACCCACACTATCGGCGGGGCATAGATGGCCGAAGCAGATGCGGCCACTTCCTTGCAGCTTGATCTCTTCCTTATGCACGGCAATATTGCCGCTCACTTTGGATGAAACGAAAGTGCCATTCGAGCTTTTGTCGATCAGCATGCACTGACCTTGACGCAATTCAATCACGCCATGCATGCGCGAAGCGCGTGGGTCGTGAATAACGATGTCATTGTGTTGATCGCGGCCCATCGTGACAGTCGCTGCATCTCCACGCATCAGGATTTCCTGTTTGCCATAACGCAGAATGACACGGGTACCGGGTTTGGCTCTGGGCTCGGCAGCAACTTCTTTGGCGGCAGCGACAACTGCCGCAATCGGGGCCACAGCATTGCTGGCGCTTTGAGAAATACGCGCCGTCGGGCCGGATTTCCACATGATCTCGACCAGATCAAGTGGCTTGCTCATGCCTTTTACCGTAATCGCAGGCAGTGGACGCAGGCTGCTATTACGCACATTCTCTGGCAGTGTTTGCGCAGTTTCGACACTGGTGATGATTTCCCGGGCCTTGGCGACTTCGGTGATGCGTGAGGCAACATTCACGGTGTTGCCAAAGACATCGCCACCATCCACCAATACGGAACCATAGTGAAAGCCGACGCGAATGGCGAGCTTATCGCCAGCGACGGAAGGCAAGCCTTCGATCCGCGCATGCATGACACCTGCGGCATGACAGGCCAACTCGGCGTTGGTGAAGGTGGCCATCAGTTCGTCACCGATGGTTTTTACTACCTTGCCACCACAGGCAACAATGGCGCGCTCGACACGATTGAGGCAGCGCTCAATCGCACGCAATGCTTCGGCGTCTCCTAACTGCTCGTAGAGACGCGTACTGCCTGCCACATCGGCAAACAGTACGCAGCAATTGCGCGTTGTTGCGGCCATTTTTACTTAGGCAACGCTTTTGACTACACGTGCGGCCTTAACTTTGGCGGCATCGGCGTGCTGGGCAGCATAGGCGTGGTGAGCCGCCGCTTCAGCATGACCCACCTCCACCGGATAACCCATATCCGACAACACCGAGCCCAAAGCCGACAGAGACAGCATGACATTCTCGGGCTTGCAGGAGTAACCCATCAAACCAAAACGCCAAATCTTGCCAGCCAGCGGGCCGAGACCCGCACCGATTTCAAGATTGAACTCGTCCAGCAGTGTCTTGCGTACATCGGCCTCGACAATACCTTCCGGTACATACACAGCGGTCATTTGCGGCAGACGGGCTTCTTCACGCACCACAAACTTGAGGCCCATCGCTTCCAGACCGGCCTTGAGTGCCAAAGCATGGCGACGATGACGCGCCCACGAGTTCTCCAGACCTTCTTCGCGCAACAGCAACAGCGACTCATGCAGACCGTAGAGGCTGTTGCCCGGCGCAGTGTGGTGATAGGTACGCTTGGTATTGCCCCAGTATTCGAGCACCAGGGTCAAATCCATGAACCAGCTTTCAACCTTGGTCTTGCGATTTCTGACACGCTCAATGGCGCGTTCCGAGAACGACACCGGTGATAGACCTGGGGTACAGGACAAGCACTTCTGGCTAGCCGAGTAGATTGCGTCAATGCCCCACTCATCAACCAGCACCGGCGAACCACCCAGCGAGGTCACTGCATCAACAATGGTCAAAGCACCGTACTTGCGTGCAAGTGCGGTCAACGTCTTGGCATCAGACTGTGCGCCGGTCGAAGTTTCAGCGTGCACGAAAGCCAGAATCTTGGCATCCGGATTGGCCTTGAAAGCGTCTTCCACCTTTTGCGGATCAACCGGTTCGCCCCATGTATCTTCAACCACAATCGGCACACCACCGGAACGCTCAACGTTCTCGATCATGCGGCCGCCGAAGACGCCATTGCGGCAAACGATGACCTTGTCGCCATGCTCGATCAAATTGACGAAGCAGGTTTCCATACCGACGGAACCTGGTCCAGAGACCGGGAAAGTCAGTGCATTCTTGGTCTGATATGCGTAGCGCAGTAGTGACTTCAGCTCGTCCATCATGCGCACGAAAATTGGATCCATGTAACCGATCACGGGCTGGCCCATGGCGGAGATCACACGTGGATGCATTTCGGACGGGCCTGGGCCCATCAGTGTGCGCGAAGGCGGATGGAAAGAATGAATCTTGTTAGGCGGCGGAGTGTACAGATTTGAAGCAGTCATAATAATTTTTGGCGGTTAGGGCTAAGCCCTCCGCTCTACGAATAAGTTAGAACGATTTAATAACCCACATTGGCACGCGTATACCTGAGTCGGTCGGCTGCTGACGTGCCCAGCTACCGTCGCCTTTTTCATCAACGAGATAATAAGGCACACCATGCGGTGGCGTAACCTTGGTCATGTAAAGTTTCCCATTGACGCGATACTCCTCAACCTTGTCGTCGCCACGTTTGGTAATGGTGACTTGCGGCTCATCAACCGACAGGTCAACGCCAGGCGGTGGTGGCGGTGGTTCAGGTAAGGGCTGCAGGTTTGCTGGCTTGGCAGTTTGGGCCAAAACGGGCAGCGCAGCAGCGGCAAAAATTGCGATCAATAGGCGACGCATTTTATGGTTTCCTTGAGTAGAACCAGTAATTCTACCAAATCACAGGTTTAGCAGCAGATCATGTTCGGTCGGCAATGGATTAAATCCACGATTTTCGTAATGACGGAAGATGGCCTCGACAATCTCGGCTGGCTCATCAATCACCTGGATCAGGTCCATATCCTCGGGGTTAATCAGCTTATCCGTGACCAAACGGGTACGAAACCAATCTAACAAGCCTTGCCAGAAGTCTTTTCCGACCAGAATGATAGGAATTTTCGGGCTTTTATTGGTCTGAATCAGGGTTAAAGCCTCCAAAAGCTCATCCAACGTCCCAAAACCGCCTGGCATGACCACATAAGCGCACGCCAAACGTACAAACATGTACTTGCGCGGGAAGAAATGGCGGAAAGTCTGGGAAATATCCTGGTAAGGATTATTGTGCTGCTCCATTGGCAACTCGATATTCAGACCAACAGCCGGGCTTTTGCCGTAGAAGGCGCCCTTGTTAGCTGCCTCCATGACACCGGGGCCACCACCGGAAATCACCGTGTAGCCCGCATCTGAAAGCAGGCGGGCAATCTTTTCAGTCTGCGCATAGACCGGATGATCCAGCGGCGTACGGGCGCTACCAAAGATGCTCACGGCCGGGCGTATGCCTTGCAGACGTGCAGTCGCCTCAACGAACTCTGACATAATGCCGAGTACCCGCCACGCGTCCTGTCCGGCATTCGCCTTGGCGCCGACCTTCGGGTCTTCAATTTTCGGTAATTTGCTCTTCAAGCTCATCCCACATGTCCTCTCTTCTTCTAGTCGACGGCTCATCTTATCTTTATCGCGCCTTCCATGCCTTGCCTGACTTGCGCAACGCGGCGAACGAACCTACCGGGGCCGTGTATGGTGTCCTGAACATGCTGCGCCGTCTACTGGTTGAGCAAAAAGCTGACTTTCGGGCTGTTGTTTTTGACGCCAAAGGCAAGACCTTCCGTGACGATTGGTATCCCGCATACAAGGCGCATCGCCCGCCTATGCCCGATGATCTGGCCAGCCAGATCGAACCGTTGCATGCAGCCATCCGCGCCGCCGGCTGGCCGCTCTTGATGGTCGATGGTGTTGAGGCCGACGATGTGATCGGTACCCTTGCCCGTCAGGCCGCCGCGCAAGGCATGGACTGTGTGATCTCGACCGGCGACAAGGACATGGCCCAGCTGGTGTGCGAACGCGTCACGCTGGTCAATACCATGAGCAATGAAGTGCTTGACCCTGCCGGCGTAACCGCCAAGTTCGGTGTGCCGCCGAATCTGATCGTCGACTATCTGACCCTGGTCGGTGACGCTGTGGACGGCGTACCCGGCGTAGAGAAAGTCGGCCCCAAGACCGCGGTGAAATGGCTGACTCAGCACGGCAATCTCGATGGCGTTATCGCCAATGCAGACAGCATCGGTGGCGCGGTCGGTGGCAACCTCAAGAAGGCACTCGACTTTCTGCCATTGGGTAAAAAGCTCGTCACCATCGTTTGCGATCTGCCGCTGGAGCAGCAAGTCACAGATCTCACTGCCCAGCCTAGTGACCAGGCCAAACTGGCCGAACTGTTTGCCCGGCTTGAATTCAAGACCTGGCTCAAGGAAGCACAGAAAGGCGTGTATGGCTCCGCAGCAACGGATGCCGCTGCAGCCACTGAACGCAATGCCGTTCCAGCCTTTCCGCCCAGCCCGGCCGTTGAAACCGAAGAGCCAGACCGTAGTGCCTACGAATGCATCACAACATGGACGCAGTTCGATGCTTGGCTAGCACAACTCCAAAACGCCACCCTGACTTCGCTGGATACGGAAACGACTGATCTCGATCAGATGCAGGCGCGCCTGGTTGGTATCTCATTTGCCAACGTTGCAGGCAAAGCCGCATATATCCCACTGGGCCACGACTATGCCGGCGCTCCAGAACAGCTGCCTTTGAGTGAAGTACTGGCCAAGCTCAAGCCCTGGCTGGAGTCAGACAAGCACGCCAAGCTCGGCCAACATCTCAAGTACGATCGCCACGTCTTCGCCAACCACGGTATCGAATTGCGTGGCATCACCGAAGACACGCTATTGCAATCGTATGTGCTGGAATCAGACAAGCCGCACGAACTCGGCAATCTGGCAGCGCGACATTGCGGACTCAAAACGATTCCCTATGACGACCTCACGGGTAAGGGCGTCAATCGAATTTCCTTCTCGCAAGTTTCGGTTGAGCAAGCCGGCACTTATGCGGCTGAAGATGCCGATGTAACACTACGCGTCCATCAAGTGTTGCACGCGCAACTCGCCGAGACACCTCGCCTTGATCACCTATATCGCCAACTGGAATTGCCGGTCGCTGAAGTGCTTTTCCGCATGGAGCGGAATGGTGTCCTCATTGATGTCTTTGCATTGGCACAGCAGAGCGAAGAAATCGGTCGCCGCTTGCTGGAAATTGAAGGCGCCGCACATGCTCAAGCAGGACAGCCGTTCAACTTGAACTCGCCCAAGCAGCTCGCTGAAATTCTGTTTGTGCAGCAGGGCCTTCCGGTAGTGAAGAAAACGCCATCCGGCACACCGTCGACTGATGAAGAAGTGCTGCAGCAATTGGCGCAGGATTACCCGCTGCCAAAACTGCTGCTCGAACATCGCAGCCTGGCCAAACTCAAGGGCACTTATACCGACAAGCTGCCGCGCATGGTCAATGCTGCCACCGGCCGCGTGCACACCAACTTCTCGCAAGCCACCGCTGTCACCGGACGCCTGGCTTCAAATGATCCCAACCTGCAGAACATTCCAGTCCGCACCAGTGAAGGAAGGCGTATCCGCTCGGCCTTCATTGCCGCCAAGGGTCACCGCATCGTTTCCGCCGACTATTCGCAAATTGAACTGCGCATCATGGCGCACCTGTACGATGATGAGCGCTTGCTGCAAGCCTTTGCTCAA
>DATJIB010000048.1:0-3013 GCA_035493575.1 Rhodocyclaceae bacterium
TGGAATTCAAACATCCCCAAGAAGAGCTGGACCGCTTTCGTAGCCGCCTCGCCTTCGCCAGTGGTTTCGTTCTGCTCTGCTTTGGCATCCTGCTGCTGCGCTTTATCTGGCTGCAGATCATTCAACATAGTTACTACCAGACACGGGCCGAAGAAAACCGCATTGCGTTGGTGCCCATCACGCCCAACCGCGGCTTGATTGTTGACCGCAATGGCGTAGTGCTAGCGCGCAACTACTCGGCCTACACGCTGGAAATTACGCCGAGCAAAGTACCCAACTACGACAAGACCATTGATGAGCTGTCGGCCATCATCGATATTCAGCCACGCGATCGTAAGCGTTTCAAAAAGCTGCTCGAGGAAAGCAAGAACTTTGAGTCGTTGCCGATTCGTACTCGCTTAAGCGATGAAGAAGTCGCGCGCTTTATCGCCCACCGCTATCGCTTCCCCGGCGTAGATATCAAGGCGCGCTTGTTCCGCCAATATCCGGAAGGCGCCTTTGCTTCCCATCTACTGGGTTACATCGGCCGCATCAACACCAACGATCTGGGCAAAATTGAAGAGGTCGAACAGGAGCTCAATTACCGCGGCACCGATCACTTCGGCAAGACGGGCCTGGAACAACGTTACGAGTTTGACCTGCACGGAGTCTCCGGCTTTGAACAGATGGAAGTCGACTCCGGCGGGCGCGCGGTCCGCACCCTGGCGCGGACCGCGCCGATTGCCGGCAATAATCTGACGCTGACGATTGATGCCAAGCTGCAGCATGTCGCCGAAAACGCCTTTGGCGACCGGCGTGGTGCGCTGGTTGCTATCGAGCCATCGACCGGCGGCATTCTGGCTTTTGTCTCAATGCCCAACTACGATCCGAATGTGTTCGTGGATGGCATCGATAGCCAGAACTGGAAAGAGCTGAACGAGTCCACCGACAAGCCCATGGTCAATCGCGCCATCAACGGTGCCTACCCACCCGGCTCCACCTTCAAGCCTTTCATGGCATTGGCCGCCTTGACCACGGGCAAACGCAAAGCAGAAACCACTATCTTCGATCCAGGCTTCTACAACTTTGGCGGCCACCAGTTCCGAGACGATAAAAAGGGCGGTCACGGCAGCGTCGACATGTACAAGTCGATTGTTGATTCGTGCGACACCTACTACTACATGCTCGCCAACGATCTGGGCATTGATGCGATTTCCAGCTTCATGGGACAGTTCGGCTTTGGTAGCCGCACCGGCGTCGATATCGACGGTGAATCCAAGGGCGTACTGCCCTCACAAGAGTGGAAGAAGGAACGCTTCAAGAAGCCCGAACAACAGAAATGGTATGCCGGTGAAACCATCTCCATCGGCATTGGTCAGGGCTACAACGCCTACACGCCTATCCAGCTGGCACAGGCAGTCGCCACCCTTGCCAACAACGGCGTCATGTTCCGTCCGCACCTGGTCAAGTACGTGACCGATACACGCACTACCAACAAGCGCCTGATCGAACCACAACCGATCAAGACCATTCCGCTCAAGCAGGAGCACATCGACGTCATCAAGAAGGCTATGGTGGGGGTGAACGTCGAAGGTACGGGTGCCCGCGCGTTTGCCGGCGCCGGCTATGTGGCAGCAGGCAAGACTGGTACCGCCCAGGTGTTTTCGCTGAAGGGCGCACAATACAAGATGCAGGGCATGAAGAGCGAGCTGCGTGACCATGCCTTGTTCATTGCCTTTGCACCGGCCGATAACCCAACCATTGCTTTGGCCGTACTCGTTGAAAACGGCGGCTTTGGCGCGCAGGCTGCGGCGCCGATTGCACGGCAGGTATTCGACTACTACCTGCTCGGCAAGATACCGCCAGCACCGGCCCAGCCTGACAATGCGGCCGTGGAGGAAGACGAATGATTCTGCGCCGCTGGTGGCAATGGCTGATCGCGCCAATTGACCCTATCCTGATGTTGCTTACAGCATTGCTGTTTGCTTTTGCCTTCATGGCCGTGTTGAGTGCATCGCCAGAGCGCGCCGGCGCCCAGGTGATGAACACCATCGTGGCGCTTTTGATTATGCGCTTTCTGGCGCAAGTTCCGCCACAACGGCTGATGCATCTGGCACCGCCGATTTTTGTCTGCGGCGTATTGCTGCTGATTGCGGTGGCCTTGTTCGGTGATATTTCCAAAGGCGCACGTCGCTGGCTCAATCTCGGCTTCATGCGCATTCAGCCTTCAGAACTGATGAAGATCGCCATGCCACTGATGCTGGCCTGGTATTTCCAGAAACACGAGTCGTCCTTGCGCATGCGTGACTTTGCCGTCGCCGCTGTGCTGTTGTTGATTCCAACTGCCCTGATCGCGCGCCAACCCGACTTGGGTACCGCCATCCTGGTGTTTGCAGCGGGCTTCTACATCATCTTCTTTGCGGGCTTGCCTTGGAAGATCATTATCGGCATGGTCGTTGCCGCTTTGGCGGCTGCCCCCGTGGCCTGGTCAGTCCTGCACGACTACCAGCGCGCACGCATCCTGACCTTGATCGATCCGGAAAAGGATCCGCTCGGTAAAGGCTTCCACATCATTCAATCCACCATCGCCATCGGCTCGGGTGGCATCTTTGGCAAAGGCTGGGGACAAGGCACGCAGACGCAGCTTGAGTTCATCCCTGAGCGCCATACTGACTTTATTTTTGCCGTGCTGTCCGAAGAGCTGGGTTTGATCGGCAACCTGTTCCTGCTGACCTTGTATTCACTGCTGATCGGCCGTTGCCTGATGATTGCCGCCAACGCCGCGACGCTGTTCTCGCGCTTGATGGCAGGTGGCGTAAGCATGATTTTCTTCACCTACGCCTTTGTGAATATGGGTATGGTGTCGGGCATTCTGCCGGTGGTTGGCGTGCCGCTCCCCTTCATGAGCTATGGTGGCACCGCGCTGGTCACGCTGTCCGTCGGCATCGGCATTCTGATGTCGATCCACCGTAACCGCATGCTCGTCCAGAAATGATGTATCCCGCTCTAAGGGCTGTTAGAGCGGCTCGTATTG
>DATJIB010000049.1:0-3988 GCA_035493575.1 Rhodocyclaceae bacterium
TCGCGGCAAGCGACCAACGATCGGTTTCGATAGCCCTGGCGGCGGCGCTCGTGCGTGCGCGCCCGAGATAGGTGGCGCCGAAAGCGCGCACGAAACAGGCAGCAGCGAAAGCCGCGGCAAGGGCAAGCAGGACGCCGATCGCGGGAACCAGCAGCTTCATACCCATTTGCGGCAGCTGCGGGCTGACAAGAATGCTCTGGAAGATCAGCCATTCGGATGCGAACCCATTGAAGGGTGGCAATGCCGCAATCGCCATGCTGGCTGCAAGAACGGCGACGGACGAGGCCGGCATGCGATGGATCAGGCCGCCCAGCCGTTCCATATCCTGCTCTCCGGTCGCCACGATCACGGAACCGGCGCCGAAAAAGAGCGTGCTCTTGAACAGCATGTGGTTGAGGCCATGGAACAGCGCGGCAGTCAGCGCCAGAGCGGCTGCACCGGCGAAACCGCTTGCCTTGAAGGCGAGTGCCAGTCCGGCTGCTACGAAGATGATGCCGACGTTCTCAATGGTGCTGTACGCCAGCACGCGCTTGAGATCGGTTTCCATCAGCGCGTACAGCACGCCGATTGCCGCCGTCACGCCGCCGAGCAGGAGGGCTGGCACACCCCACCACCAGGCTGGAGGCCCCATCAGATCAAAAGCAATCCGGATGAAAGCGTAGATGGCGACCTTCGTCATCACGCCGCTCATCAGCGCGGAAACATGACTTGGCGCGGCGGGGTGGGCGAGCGGCAGCCAGACATGTAACGGCACCAGGCCCGCTTTGGAGCCGGCACCGCCAACCGCCAGCACGAGCACAATCCCGGCGAGTGCGGGCGAGAGGTGGTGGGCGCGAATGGCCGCGAAAGCATAGTCTCCGTGCGCACCGGCCAACATTCCGAAGGCGAACAGCAGCGCGAATGTGCCTGCGCTCGCCATGATCAGGTAAACGAAGCCCGCGTAGGTCGTCTTCTCTGCGCGATGGTGCGCCATCACCAGCGCCCAGGACGCAAGCGACATCAACTCCCATGAGAATAGAAAGCTGTAGGCATCGGCCGCGACGATCACCAGATTCATGGCCGCGAGAAAGGCCGGATAGAATGGCAGTATACGGGCAGGTTCCGCTTCGTGTCGTCCGTAACCCAGCGCATAAAGAGACGCACTCGCGCCGCCGAAATTGATGATCGCAAGAAAGGCGCACGCGAGTGGATCAAGCCGCAAATGCGTGCCAAGCCAGGGGAGCCCCAACGGGAGAACGACTTGAGAGGGCGCTTGACCGATTGACAGCACAGCGACGGAGCACAATGCGACCGAGATTGCCAGACAGGCGCCGTAGATGATCGGAGCCGCGGCGCGATGACGGATCAGGATGAGCGACAGCACCGATGCGCCAAGCAGGCACACGACGCAGGCCAGCACTGTCAGCATCAGGGGCCTCTTGGCCTTTTCGTGTGCAACATCTCAGCCATGTTGCTCGCCTAGCCTTTCAGCCGAACACCTCGGCCGCCGCCTGAACTTGTTGCGCCATCACCGATAAGCTCGATGCCGGCTGCTTCGAGGCCGGCAATCAGCTTCATGAGAGAGTCGACATTGCCGCGGATGACACCTTCGCTGGCTTCCATTCTCTGGATCGTCGGAAGTGACAGGCCGGAGCGCTCCGCCAGATCGCGCTGATCGAGCGAAAGAAGCGCGCGTGCCGCCCGCATCTGCCCTGCAGTGATCATACTGCTCACGCTCTCCAATGCAGTTAGCACATCTATATAGATGCGTAAAACATTAGTGTCAATTGGAAATACATTTATTATGGGCGTTAATGTTGGGATTTTCTCACGATCCGGCAGCTGTCTGCGCGAGATCCGATTTGCCTGTTCACAAGGTATGTGGAGACGTCTGCTGATGCGCAGACAGCCGGAGAACTCCGGGCGCGCGTCGGTCGCCGGGCAATTGCCAGGAGAAACGAAGGTTATCGGGGACTGTGGACGCGTCCTCGTCGTGCCAATCACCACTTGGCGCGCGACATACTCAGATTTTCAGAGGGCTCGCCTGCTTACCGCGCGTACCAGAAGGCACTGATCAAAATGCCTTTCACCCGTGGCAGCAAGACGAGGATAAGAGCAACAAGAATTAATAGAATTAATATCGTGCCAATCACGATGTGATCGGAAAGCAAATCCGGGAATATGAAAAACAGAGGTGCCGCCAAGATGCCAGTTAATAGCATTGTGAACCAGGGAGCGGCGTCATCTGTTTTGATGTCATCAAAGCGTTCGCTACAGCTCGCGCATTGATCAACTTGTTTCAGATAGGCACGATATAACTTCCCCTGACCACACTGTGGGCACCGCCCGGCAAGCCCGCGCGCAAGGGCAATTTTCAGAGGTACACGCAAGTACTGCCTGCCTTTCTTCGCTAAACGAAATTCATGCCTAAGACATCACTCTCCCTATTTCAACCGAGAGAATTGGTTGCCTGGTGATTGCGAAACCGTGCTGCCGACTAAGTGCTTCCGAAGTTGGCGCGGATCTCGGAAGTCATGGCAGGAACGCTTGTATGAAGGCATTCGACTTTATCCATTTTATCCATGAAGAGGGTGAGGCTGGTCGGCTTTTGGTGGATGGCTCTCTCCTACCGCCAGCGCAATCCATAGGCCGGAGAGCGCAACGAGCGCCGCGGCTATCCAAATCGCCGGCACTACCGTGTCGCTCAACTCGGCTGCAGTGCCGAGCAGCAGCGCGCCGATGGCGTAGCCGGTATCGCGCCAATAGCGGTAGGTGCCAAGCGCGCGGGCGCGCCACAGAGGTGGCGCGAGATCGGCCATGGCGGCAATCAGGTTAGGATAGAGCAGCGCCATGCCAAAACCCATGGTTGCCGCGGCTACGAACCATAGGACGATATTCTGGCTCGCCGCAGTGAGTGCAATTCCGATCGCGAGAAGACCGAACCCGGAAACGATCGGCGGCTTTCGGCCAACGCGGTCTGCAAGATGCCCAGTCCAGAGCTGCGACAGTCCCCAGACAATGGCATACACGCCAGTAACCCAGCCGATTTGAATGAGGCTCAAACCACGACTGAGGAAATAGACCGGGAATAGGGCCCATACCAGAGTATCGGCAACCTTGTTGACCACGCCTCCTTGGCACAGCGCCCGGAAAGTCGGGTCGCGAAACGAGACCAGCACAAAGATGTTTCCCGTGTGCCCTGCGCCGCCTTCGCCATGCGCTGCGCCCTTGGCCTGTGCGTGCTCGGCATGTACCCAGGGAAGTGTATCCACCACCCAGATCAGCACTACAAGTGCGGCGGCGATCACCGTCAGCCCAAATACAAGCAGAGCCCAGCGAGGACCGTAAAGCGCAGCAAGATAGCCAGTGCATAGCCCCGCCAAACCGACTGCGGCATACCCAGCCGCTTCATCGATGCCAACCGCCAGCCCGCGCTGGTGGCTGCCGGCTACATCCACATGCATGTTGACGGTCATGGTCCAGGCAAAGGCCTGATTGGCGCCGAGGAAGATATTTGCGGCGATGATCCACCACCAATTCGGGCCAAAGAAGATTAAGAATGGGATCGGCAGCCCGGCCAGCCATCCCAGCAGCAGCACCTTTTTGCGGCCGATCCGATCGGACAGGCTGCCTGCGACGAAGTTCAGCGCTCCCTTTACCAAACCGAATGAAAAGACGAACGCGACAAGGAACAAATAAGCATCTTTGGCCACGCCGAACTCACCGCTGAGCGCGGGTAGCACAGTGCGTTCCATCCCGATGGTCAATCCAACGAAGAAGACTTCAAAGGTCTGGAGCGTGAACTGGCCAAAGTTGATGCCGATTCCGCGCTGATAGGTGGCGGGAGTGCCCGGCATGCGCGTCAGGCCACAAATGCTTCGGTCATAGATGTATCACCAAACCGGCGCACTCCAGATAAATGGCCGAATAGGATAGTCATGCCAAAATACAAAAGGCTGCCAGCTAAAAGCCTGATGCTCTTTGGGACGGCCTCGCGATCAATCTTCTG
>DATJIB010000050.1:0-11296 GCA_035493575.1 Rhodocyclaceae bacterium
GCGCTTCATGATGCGCGTAGCACGCGCCGCCGATGCGTCGTTAGGGCAGCTGCAATAGAAAACAATTTTGCTGTCCAGCGGCAAATGGGCAAGCTTGGCGTGTACTTCATCCAGTTCAATTTCCAGAGCCCCGGGGATGCGGCGCGTGTCATCGGACAACACGCTGCTGGAACGCACATCGACAATGATAGGTGCACGGCCTTCATCAATCAGATCACTGAGCTCGGCCACGTCGATGCGATTGATGCGCACAAAGCGCACCAGACGTTGGCGCTCAAGCCAGCGGAACAGAATATAAAGTGCGAACAAGGCCGCCACGACGAGGAAGGCAATGCCACCAATAGCCGAGAGCGCCTCAATCACGGCGCCGACTTCGCGGTGCAGCAACATGCCGACGACAATTGATGCTCCCGCCCATAAAGCAGTACCGAGGGTATCGAACAAAATAAAACGGCCAGCGGGTAAACGCATGGCGCCTGCCAATGGCGAAGCGACCGACGACAGGCCCGGGATAAAGCGCGCCACCACCAGGGACGCCACGCCCCAGCGAATAAAGGTTTTCTCGGTGCGCCGTACGCAGGCATCAGGCGAGAGGGTGATGCGGCACATCAAGCCGAGGATGCGCGTGCCATAACGCCGCCCGGCCAGATACCAGGTGAAGTTGGCGATGCCTGACGCCAGCAGCGCCAGGATCAGAATGGATTGCCAGGAAAAACTGCCCTCCACCGACAAGGCACCCGCCACCATCAATGCCGGTACAGCCGGCACCGGAGCGCCAAGCTGTTCCGCCAGTACATTGAAGAACACCAGCAGCGGGCCGTGTTGTTGGAAGAGGGCAATCAGTTCCTGCATGAACTTGCTCTCAGTGAGTAGCTTGCTGGGCAGCAGCAGCCTGCTGCAAGGCTTGACTGCATGCGCCTTGAATTGCCCAGCTCTTGGCAGTGACCGCAAGTACGTTAAGCGTGCTCATTTTGTTTTCCTTTCCTTAATGCTTGATCAGACGATGACCAATGTCACCTCAATATTGCCGCGTGTCGCATTCGAATATGGACAGACGATGTGAGCCTTGTCGACCAGTGCTTGCGCGACATCACGCGCGATACCCGGCAGGCTGATCGTCAGTTTGGCCTGCAAACCAAAACCGGTCGGAATCTGACCAATGCCAATTTCGGCGGTAATACTCGCATCGGCCGGAATGGCGACTTTTTCCTTGCCCGCGACAAACTTGATCGCACCGAGGAAGCAGGCCGAATAGCCGATCGCAAATAGTTGCTCAGGGTTGGTACCGTCACCGCCAGGCCCGCCCAACTCCTTTGGCGTGCTGAGCTTGACCTTGACCTTACCGTCGTCGGTGCTCGAGGAACCTTCACGACCACCGGTACTGGTGGCCTTGGCTGTGTATAGCGCATTCAGACTCATGATGATCTCCTTAGGTTTGGGTTCTGTAATCGGCTACTGCAATTCAAATTCTGTGCTGATGTAGGCAATGTAATCAGACTCACGCTTTGGATAAAGCCACTATTTCTGTTTTCACTGTTTGGTAATCAGGAACAATCTTCCAAAACAAACAGGCCGCCAGCCTCGGGGTGAGACATAGCGGCCTGTTGCTGCGGGTAGCGGCGAATGCCGCTGCGCATTAGTACAAGGGTACGTAATTCACCGGCACCCATTCGTAACCCTTGCCCTTGGCACGCATATGGCCAAGACCCGGGAAGGAAATATGGGCGGCACCGATCAGATAGCCTTTGGCTGCTGCTTCAGCATAGACACGTTTGCGCGCGGCTGCTGCCCTCTTGTTGTCGGTATCAAAGGCAATCGTCACGCCCGGATTGGCGAATTGCACCGATGCCACATGCATCAAGTCGCCCCATAGAATCAGGGTCTGACCTTTGCTCTCGACCTTGTAAATGGTGTGGCCATGGGTATGACCGGCCTCGGCGACGGCGGTAATGCCAGGGCTCAGAACCTGGGTGCCGCTAAAAGGCTTGAACTGACCTGCGTCCACATAGGGCTTGAAGGTCTGCAAGGCTTCGCGGAACGCAAATTTCCAGCCATCAGGCGCCTTGTCCATGTTTGCCTGACTCAGCCACTGATCGGTTTCATGCTGATCAGCACGCACTATTGCATTCGGGAAAGCGCGCTGGCCGTCCTTGAACAGGCCACCAATATGGTCTGGGTGCATATGCGTGATGTAGACCTCATCTACCTGCTCTGGCGTATAGCCTGCAGCCTTCAGGTTTTCAATCACATGATTGAGGCCTGGGCCAAAACCCTCCTCAAAACCGCCTAAGCCTGTATCGACGAGAATCAGCTTGCTGCCGGTGTTGATCAGAAAAGCGTTGATCGACATGGCCATGGGATTCTGAAAATCAGCACTCAGGGCTTTATCGATGGCCTTGGGACTGATGCCTTGCAACAGTTTATTGACCGGCGGCATGAACGCACCATCCGACAATGCAGTGATTTCAAAATCGCCCAACATGACACGGTAATAGCCTGGCGCAGATTTCTTGACTTGCGGGGCCGCGGCATACGCAGTCGCAGGTAGCGCGGCGATTGTCATGAGGCCAGTCGTAGCCATGGCCAGAGCGAGCAAAGAGCGGCGGAGCTTAATCATGATTATTGGCGTCCTGTGTGATTGTGGGAGTCGCTGATTATGCATAAAAGCTGAGTCAAGAAAAAGATACGGCAGCGCATGAACGGTAAATACAGTATTGCCGCTCGCACCATGACAGTGCGAAAAAAATGCGAGTCCTAGCGTTTGCAACACATACATGCAGCTTTGCATCCTTCGCGCATTGTTAAGCTCGACCCAGTCTGACAATCCGGTAACAATCCTGTCAGAGAATCAAAAGCCCTGTGACAGCATAAACTCACCTATTCTTTACATACAGACTTATGTTTTGTTTCGCTTCAAGCGCCTTGTATCGCTACGCCGGAAACCTTTGAGAGGGATTCGATGGGCATCAAGAACAAAATTTCGCTGATCGTCAGCCTGCTGTTCGGCGTACTGCTTATTGCCGCGGGGGCTCTGCTCGTCAATCTCAGCGAAGATAAAATTCGCCAAAGCATCACCACGCAGCAAGCCGCACTGGTCAAAACCCTGGCTTATGGTTTCGATCAGCAAGTCTTGGCGCGCCACCACGCATTGATCAACGTGGCAGAGGGTTTGTCGGCCGAAATGATCAGGCATCCGACCCAGCTGCAGACGTTCTTGCAAGAGCAGATAGCCTTGCCCAAGCTGTTCACCAACATCCTCGTCTATGCGCCGGACGGGACCATCATAGGCGCTTACCCTTCGCCCGAGAAGTATGTCGGCAGCAAACGCCTGGCCGGCATGGAGTATGTGCAGCACACACTTGAGACCCAGAAGCCCTACATCTCAAAATTATTCGTCAGCCCGGTCTCAGGCGAACCTTTGATTGTCATGACAGCACCTGTCTTCGATGACGACGGCAAGCTGATTGCCATGCTTGGGGGCAGCCAGTACATCCTGCGCGATAATCTTTTTTCCGGCTTTACTGCCAACCGTATTGGTCAAACCGGCAATCTGGTTTTGATCACACGCGAGCGCGTGGTGATTGCCCATCCAGATAAAAGCCGCGTCATGCAAACCTTGCCGGTAGGCGCCAATATGGGTGTTGAGCACGCCATCGAAGACGGTCAATACGCGGGCGAAACCGTTTCAAGTCTGGGCGTGCCCGGCCTGATGACAATTCAAACCATGAGTACTACCGGCTGGCTAGCAGGGGCACAGTTGCCATTGGAGGAAGCGTATGAGCCAGTCGCGCAAATGCGCCGCCATGCCTTCCAGGTGATTATTGTTTTGCTGCTGATCTTGCCGGCTTTGGTATGGCTGACCATGAGCGTATTGACGCGGCCATTGCTGGCGCTGCGCGATCGTATTCAAAACATGGCCAGTCATCCCCACGAAGAAAACCTGATCGCGTGGCAACGCGATGATGAAATCGGTGAACTGGCCGAAGCCTTTGATCACCTCACCCTCGCCCGCCGCCACGCCGAAGCCGGTCAAATCCGGCTTAACCGATCCTTGCGCTTGCTCAGTGATTGCAATCAGACACTGATCCACACCGAAGACGAAAATCATTTATTGCGTGATATCTGCCAGCTAATCATCAAGACTGGTGGCTATCCCTTCGCCTGGGTAGGTTATGCTCAGGAGGATAAGGTTCTACGACCTGTAGCGACTGCCGGGACCGGCGTCGCCTATCTTGAGCAGCAGATCATGAGTTGGGATGAAGGCAGCACTATTTGTGAAATAGGGCGCATGGCCATCGAGACCAGTGAAACGCAAATCTGTCCCGACATACAGAACAGCCCGCACTTTGTGGCCTGGAAACAAGTGGCAACTGACCATGGTTATCGTTCGGCTATTTCCTTACCGCTAAAGAGCGAATCGGGTGCTTTCGGGATTTTGAATATCTACGCCAGCGAAAGTGAAGCCTTCAGTGCCGATGAAGTCAAATTGCTGGAAGAACTTGCTGCCGATCTGACTTTCGGCATCGTCACCTTGCGCGCCCGCACCGCACACCGTACGGCTGAAGGAGAGCTCGCCTTCCTGGCCCACCATGACCCGCTGACCAAGCTGCCGAATCGCCTCTTGTTGCGTGACCGCTTTGAGCAGGCAATTGCCCATGCGCAAAGGGATTACACGCGCGTCGCAGTCCTGTTTCTTGATCTGGACAACTTCAAGGAGATCAACGACAGTCTCGGACATGCAATTGGTGACGATCTCTTGATCAGTGTCGTCCAGCGTTTGCAAAACACACTGCGTCAGGCCGATACGATCAGCCGTGAAGGCGGCGATGAATTCGTTGTGCTGCTCACCGGCGTGAATTCAACCAATGACATCAGCCGAGTCGCTCAGACCATACTTGATGCCATGGTCATTCCTTTCGAGATTGAGGGGCACACGCTGCACACCTCATTCAGCATTGGCATCAGCATCTACCCCAATGACGGCAGTGATTTTGATACCGTGCGCAAGAATGCCGATACCGCCCTCTATCGCGCCAAGGACAGCGGTCGGCGCAACTATCGCTTCTTTGCCGGGCAGATGAATATCGATGCGCAAATGCGCATGCAAATGCAGATTGATTTACGTAAGGCGCTCCAGAACAAGGAGTTCTGCCTGCACTACCAGCCGCAAATCCATCTGGCCAGTGGTCGCATCGTGGGTAGTGAAGCCTTGATACGCTGGCAGCGTAACGGCGCTCTGGTCTCGCCCATGGAATTCATTCCTGTCGCCGAACATAGCGGACTGATTATTCCTATCGGCGAATGGGTACTCAACGAAGCCTGCCAACAAGCCGTCAAATGGCAGCAAAAGGGTTTGCCGGAGTTGGTGGTTGCAGTCAATCTGTCTGCGCTTCAATTCAAGCACGGCAATATTATCGACACGGTTACACAAGCGCTCGCCAATGCCGGCTTGGCCCCGCACCTGCTCGAACTGGAGTTGACGGAATCCATCCTCCTGCAGGACGTTGAAGTGGCCATGGACATCTTGAAGCAGTTGCACAAGCTGGGTGTCAAATTATCCATCGACGATTTTGGGACCGGCTATTCCAGCCTGTCCTACCTGAAGCGCTTGTCGGTCGACAAACTTAAAATCGATAAATCATTTGTTCACGACTTGGCCAAGGACTCCGATGATGCCGCCATCATCAAAGCCATCATTCAGTTGAGTCACACTTTGCAGCTTGAAGTAATTGCCGAAGGTGTGGAGACCGCTGAGCAACTGGCGTTTCTCAGGGAAAGTGGTTGTGACGAAGCCCAGGGCTACTTCTTCAGCCGTCCGGTCAGCGCAGATTTATTTCCGCAAGTTTTTTCCGCCGCGCAAAAATAGAGGCGGGGCTACGGTGCTTTGTCCAGATGAGCGCGCTCGAAGTCCTTGCGGGCCATAGGACGACCAAACAAATAGCCCTGGCCGCGCAAGCAACCTTCACTCTTGAAGAAATCCCACTGGCTTTCGGTTTCTATCCCCTCGGCGACCACTTCAAGATGCAAGGCTTTACCCAAAGCAATAATGGCGCGGCAGATGGCTGCATCATGCGGGTTATCGAGTACGCCCCGCGCAAACGATTGATCGATCTTGACCTGGTTGAAGGGCAGGCGCTTCAGATAGTTTAGCGATGAATAGCCGGTACCAAAGTCATCCAGCGAGAAGCTCACGCCTATGGATTGCAAGGCAGTAATTTTGGCGACGATCTCATCAACTTTATCCACGAGCAAACTTTCCGTGATTTCCAGCTTAAGCAGAGATGGCTTGATCGCGTAGAAAGACAAGAGCTCCTGAACTTCTTCGACAAAAGTCGGCAACGCGATTTGCTTGGCGCTCACATTCACCGAGATCGCCACGTTGGATAGTTCTGGAAAAGCCTGCCAAGCCTCAAGGCATTGACAGGCCTCACGCATGACCCAATGCCCGATCGGCAGAATCAAGGCGCTCTCTTCAGCCAGGGGAATAAACTCAGCCGGTGACACCGAGCCGCGCTTGGCGCTGTGCCAGCGAATCAAGGCTTCGGCTCCGATCAGGCGACCATACACATCTATCTGCGGCTGGTAATGCAGTGAAAACTCTTCGCCCATCAATGCATGCTTGAGGTCTTCCTCCATGCTCTGCCGTGCTTCTATGCGGGCCTGCATCTGCGGATCAAAAAAACATACCGCACTATTGCCATTTGCCTTAGCCTGATACATGGCCAGATCGGCACGCTTGAGTAGCTCTTCACTGCTCACTGCCTGACCGCGGAACAGCGCGATACCGACACTGCTGCTGCCCTTATATTTGTGCCGGCCCAGGCTGTATTCCATGGCCAATTGATCAGCAATCTTCTCGGCAGTATTCAGCGCTTGCGCTGCGGCCTCGCCCTCATGCATGCCGAGCTGCTCAAGCAACACAACGAACTCATCACCGCCCAAACGCGCCACCGTATCGTATTCGCGCACCGAATGACGCAGACGATCGGCGATCTGCACCAGCAACATATCGCCGGTCTGATGACCGAGCGTGTCGTTGAGTGTTTTGAATTTATCGATATCCAGAAACAACAAGGCACGATAGCTCTGGCTGCGATCGCTGACCGCCATGCTCTGGCGCAGGCGATCAAGAAACAGGCGACGGTTTGGCAAGCCGGTCAACATGTCCGAGAAGGCGAGTTGTTCGATCTGCGCCTGCGCCAGATTGCGCTCGGTAATGTCGCGCGATAAAACAATGAAGGTCGGCTTTTCGCTGCGATGGGTTTCTTTGCGCGCAATCGACAATTCAAACCACAACTCTCCAGCCGGCACTTGAATATGAATCTGGGCTCCGTAAGCGTGACCATTCTGATTGGCTTCGGCAATCGCCAGCATCACCGTATTGGCAGCTTCGGTTGGCAGAATGTCGCTGACCTTGCGGCCTATGAATTCGTCAGGCGGTGTCGGCAAAAGATCCAGGTTGACGGAACGGTAATCGAGATAGCGCCCTTCGATATCCACTTCAAACAGAATGTCAGGGATTGCCCGGATAATCGCGGTTAGATGGTCATGGGATGCTTGTTTGACCTCCAGCGCTTCCAGTTGGACCTGGGCCTGCAGATAACGCCGCACATTGATCCCTAGCAACAAAGTACCTGCCGCAAGTATTGCAATAAACCCACCTCCGACCCAGCACTCATTGCGCCAGGGCCGCAAGTAATCGTCTTGGGACAAGCCCGCCAGTACATACATCGGGAAATGTCCGACCTTGCGATAGTTCATGGTTCGCAGGGTTCCATCCAAAGAGCTGTGTGCGGTATAGGTTGCGGTGGTTTTTCCGGCATTCAGCGCGGCCAAGGTTTCAGGCGCACTGACTTTAACGACTTGCTCATCCTTCATTATCTCTAAGGAAGGGTAACGCACCAGTACGCGCCGCTCACTATCAAAAATCGCCAGTGCGCCATGCTCGCCTATGTTGATTGATTCTAATAGTTCATTGATACGAGCATTCGCAGTATTGACATAGGCCGTACCGGCAAAGCTGCCGTCGGCGTAATGGAGCGGCTGAATAATCGGAAACAGCCACTCGCCGGTGACGATGGATTTGACCGGCAAGCCAAAAATCAGTTGATGTTCAGTACGAGCCCGTTTGAAGTAATCGCGATTGGCGTGGTTAAACGGCTTGCTCGGATCGACCTGATCGCCATAGATGATCCAGCCATCCTTGTCCGCACCACGCACTGAGAGCGCGTTGGGCAAGCGTTGACGCAATGATTGTAGATAGTTGCTGAAACGCTCTTGTGTAAAAGTACCGGTTGCGTGCAAACGTGTGAACTCGGCCTCGGCACTTTGCAATGCCAATTCACTTTCCTGAAAGTGGGCATTCAGGAAACGCTCCAGACCCAGGGTGATGTTTTCGACAGTCTGCTCAGCATTGCTGGTGTAGCGCTGATAACTTTGGTTAAGCAGGTACACCACCAGCAGCGTGGCCAGAATCAACAGGCTGAATGTTGTCGCAATCAATACCCGATAGGAATTACGGAGTTTCTTCAGGATTCTGCCTGGCACAACCCTCTCCCCCTGCTGAAAATTGCTGCGGTCTAAGCCTGCTTAAGCTTGCATCGTTTTAATTGTCTTATTTGTTCATCATAAAGACAATCGCGATCATTTTCAGCTTTTTATATTCAGGGGTGGGGCGCTAACGTTTCTGCCGTTTTTTACCGGCTTTCACAAGGGACTTGGCCAGCAAGCCGAGGGCACTGCGCGATAAAGCATCTGCGCCTTGATTACGATGCCGCGGCACCCAGCGTAAATCAACCTGCTCGAACTTTGGCAGCCAGGCCTGAGCACGGCAGACCAACAGGTGTAAACGCGGGATGGCGGTGCTATCCCGACCATTTACGTAACGGACAGTCACATCGCTATCGCTGTGTATCGTTAAATGACGCGCCCCCATCTCATCTGCCAACTCAAATAACGCACACAGCGCAAGAAGTTCGGCTTCGTTGTTACAGCCACTTCCCGCTGGATGCAAGGAGCGCTCATGTCGCTCGCCATCCGGCGCCATGAGTACAAGGCCTAAGCCCAACTTGCCCGGGTTAGGTAGAGCCGAGCCGTCAAACCAGCCTTGCCAGCATTCGGCGCTGTTACTGACTTCAGGCAGCAACATGGCCCAGCCATTCGCCGAGCAAAAGGATTTCCTCCAGACACACCGTATGCGGCATGCCCCAGGTATGCCACTCCACCGCGCTGTTCAGTTTCTGCGCCAGATCACGTGCGGCCTCGCCCAGTTGGATCGGCAGCACTTCATCCTGGGTACCATGCGCCGCAAAGATGGGAGTGCTGCGATTGGCTTCCTTGAAGTTATTTTCGACCCACTGCGGCGCCGGGATGTAACCCGACAAAGCCACCATCCCTGCCAATGTTTCGGGATGGGTCAGGCCCACGGTGTATGCCATGGCCCCGCCTTGCGAAAAGCCGCATAGAACGATGCGATTGCTCGGAATACCGCGTGCGTTTTCCTTGGCAATCAGACCGCGTACCAGATCGACTGTGGCAATGATGGTGGACTCGTCGATATCACGCTTGCCACCCGCCATCGACAAGATATCGAACCAGGCACGCATCACATAACCGTTATTGCAGGTCACCGGCATCATCGGCGCGTGCGGAAAGATGAAGCGGATGGCAGCTGTCTTGGGCAGCTTCAATTCCGGCACGATAGGCACGAAGTCATTGCCGTCCGCGCCCAAGCCATGCATCCAGATCACCGACATTGTTGGATTCGGCGCGGTTTCTATTTCAATTGCTGGTTCAAGCTGGAAGCGTGCTGCATCACTCATAAAGACCACTCTTAAATTGATGTTTGCAAAATCCTTGAGTCATATTTTCAAGGCTGTGTAGATCTTACCGCTTCTCGCTGAGCTGGCCTCGTCAACACTTAGGCGATTGCAGCGAAACAGGGCTTTGCTTGTACTTAACCCGTTTATTCATTCAGGTACGAAAATCGCTTTGAATCCAATAAGCCCTGCGGGGCGTTCAAGGAGATGCAAATGACATCCCGGATCCTACTCAGTCTGATTGCAGTGCTGGCAATGCCTGTGCTTGCCCAGACGCCGTGCCCACCAAGTGCCGCCAACCAAACCATGCGTTCGGATGGGACATGGTGCCCGCCTACGCTCAACTCGAATGCAGGGGGTGCTGCGCCGATCACAAACCCACCGACGGTCAATCAGCCCGCCATTCAACAACCCTCTCTACCGCAGCCAGCAGTGCCGCAGCCCAACTTGCCACAACCCATAGTCCCAACCCCGGTCGTGCCACAGCCGGCTATCCCTCAGCCCGTCGTCCCGCAACCCAGTTTGGCACCTAGCACTGCACCCGGTGCACCGAGCCCCATTCCGAGCAGCGGCGGCAACGGCGGTATGAGCGGTGGCTCGGCCGCTACGGTTGGGCGTTAGAATCATAGGCATCTCCAGCATGTTCTTTGAGGAGCAGGCCATGAAATCAATTTTTATCTTGTCGATGCTTACAGCCACGTTGCCCGCTTTCGCGCAGGCTCCGGTATCACAGTGCCCCCAATTGCCTCAAGCAATGCAAGACGCGCTGTCCTGTCCCAAAAACAAAACAACACCTCCGCCCAGCGCGCCTACAACTAACAACTCAAACATGCCTGCCCCCAGCGCCACTGACCTTACGCCTCAGCCAAGTACCGGTACACCGCCCACGACAGGCGGCAGTATGGGCATAGGCGTTACGGGTAGTGGAATGGGGAATGCCAAACCAGCTGCTGGCAGCGCTAATGGCAAGGGCACGACTAAAGGCGGAACGACAGGCGCAACGCGCTAGTCCTTATCGGACTGCCACAATCTGACCCAGCCGGCATGGCCAAGGTTCTGCATGGTGGCGATATTGCGCTCAAAAATATCCGCCGCATCCGGAAACGCCGCGACAGCCTTATCCAAGCTGGCCTCACGCAGTAGATGCAAGATTGGATAAGGCGCGCGGTTGGTGTAATTGGCGATATCGTCACTCTCCGATCCGGCAAACTCGTAGTGCGGATGGAAGTTGGCAATCTGGATTACGCCTTGCAGACCGGCACGCTTCAATACCGCTTCGGCTTCTGGCAGGAAAAAAAAGAAATCCAGAAATTCGGGGAAGAGGTGCGGCTGAATCAAAAGCGTCGTATCGATTTGCTGCGGATCAGCCGCGTGCAACAAATTCAACTCGCTCTCCAATTCATCAAGCCAGGCTTCCGGTGTACTCGTCTCGCTGACTACGTAACGAATCTGCTTCTTGACGTAAACCGCTTTGGCGA
>DATJIB010000051.1:0-3644 GCA_035493575.1 Rhodocyclaceae bacterium
CATTGGTGAGTTTTACCGCCTGCGCTTCCCCGGCAATGCAGTCGATCTGCTGGACAAACATGGCCGCCTGCCCTTGCCGCCGTATATTGAACATGCCGCCGGCAGCGCTGATGAGACCCGCTACCAGACCGTGTTTGCGCGAGAAAAGGGCTCGGTGGCAGCCCCCACCGCCGGCCTGCATTTTGATGAAGCGCTGCTCGCGCGCCTGAAGGCTCAGGGCATTGGCGTCGCCTATGTGACCCTGCATGTGGGTGCTGGCACCTTCCAGCCGGTGCGCGTGCACAACATCAATGAACACAAGATGCACAGCGAACGCTACACCTTGCCGCAAGCCACAGTCGATGCCATCGCCAAAACCAAGGCTGCGGGCGGTCGAGTAGTGGTGGTCGGCACCACCACGCTGCGCACTTTGGAGTCAGTAGCACGCAAGCACGATGGCAAGCTGGTGGCCGAATCGGGCGAAACCGACATCTTCATCACGCCGGGCTTCGAATTCAAAGTCGCTGACCTGCTGATGACCAACTTCCACCTGCCCAAGTCCACTTTATTGATGCTGGTGTCAGCCTTTGCCGGAAGTGAGACAATCCGCGCAGCCTACAAACACGCGATTGAACAGCGTTACCGCTTTTTCAGCTATGGCGACGCCATGCTTTTACAAAGAACTCCGCAATGAAATTTGACCTGCTTAAAACCGATGGCGCCGCCCGGCGCGGCCGCCTCACCCTGGCCCACGGCACGGTGGAAACACCTGTATTTATGCCGGTTGGCACCTATGGCACGGTCAAGGCCATGGCCCCCAATGAGCTCGAAGAAATCGGCGCCCAGATCGTGCTCGGCAACACCTTTCACCTGTGGCTGCGCCCAGGTCTGGACGTGATTGCGGCACATGAAGGCCTGCACAAATTCATGGCCTGGGACAAGCCCATCCTGACCGACTCAGGAGGTTTCCAGGTGTTTTCGCTTGGCGACCTGCGCAAGATTTCCGAAGAAGGCGTGAAGTTCCAGTCGCCTATCAATGGCGATCGCCTGTTCATGCGGCCCGAGGATTCGATGCAGATCCAGAAAGTGCTGAATTCCGACATCGTCATGATCTTCGACGAATGCACGCCCTATCCTGCCGATGAAAAGCAGGCTGGCGACTCAATGCGCTTGTCCCTGCGCTGGGCGCGCCGCTCGCGCGATGAGCATGACAAGCTGGAGAACAGCAATGCCCTGTTCGCCATTGTGCAAGGCGGCATGCACGAACACTTGCGCGACGAATCCTTGAATGCCTTGCAGGACATCGGCTTCGATGGCTTTGCCATTGGCGGCCTCTCGGTGGGCGAGCCCAAGGAAGACATGGAACGCATCCTCGCCCATACCGCACCGCAGCTGCCGGCCGACAAGCCGCATTACCTGATGGGCGTCGGCACCCCGGAGGATATTGTGTATTCGGTCAGCCATGGCATCGATATGTTCGACTGTGTGATGCCGACCCGCAATGCCCGCAATGGCTGGCTCTTCACCCGCTGGGGCGACGTCAAGATCAAGAACGCCAGTTACAAGGCCGACACTCGCCCCCTGGACGAGAGCTGCAGCTGCTACACCTGCCGAAACTTCACTCGCGCCTACCTGCATCATTTGCACCGTACCGGCGAAATCCTCGGCGCGCGCCTCAACACCATCCATAACCTGCATTACTACCAGGATTTGATGCGTGACATCCGGGCGGCTATCGACGCCGGCAATTTCGCCGCCTGGCAGCTTGAATTCCACCGCCAACGGGCCCAATTAAAGGCCGGCAACTAAAGTCACCCGCCAATCCCGCTGCAATGGGCTAGCAAGCTGCAACTGTTATACTTGCAAGCTATTCTTTTTCTAATCTTTTCAGGAGTTTCACGTGTTTATTTCAGATGCATATGCACAAACCGCCGCCGCTGGCCAAACTTTTGGCCTGATGGACTTCGCGCTTCCACTCCTGATGGTTGTCGTGGTGTACCTGTTGATGTTCCGTCCGCAAATGAAAAAGCAGAAGGAACATGCCAAGCTGGTCAATGAACTGCAAAAGGGCGATGAAGTCATCACCAATAGCGGCATCACCGGCAAGCTGGCCAAAGTTGGCGACAACTACCTGTCTGTAGAAATCGCACCGGGCGTAGAAGTGCAGATTCAAAAGCACGCCATTGCGACCGTCCTGCCCAAGGGCACGTTGAAGAACCTGTAAGACGTGATGCACGGGGGCACTGCCAGACTGGCGGCCCCTGCGTACTCCGGAGCTCACCTCTCATTCCTCGCTGACCTATGAATCGCTATCCACTCTGGAAGAATATTCTCGTTGCCATTGCCCTCGTGCTTGGCCTGCTTTATACCTTGCCCAACTTCTTCGGTGAAACACCGGCAGTCCAGGTATCCAGCACCAAGTCCGCCGTCAAGGTCGACACTCAATTGCTGGGCCGAGTGGAAGATGCACTCAAGGCCGGCGGTATCGAATACCAAGGTCTGTTTGCCGACCACAACAGCATTCGCGTACGCCTTGCCTCTACCGATATTCAGCTCAAGGCCAAGGACGTTATCGAGAAGGCTCTTAACCCGGTAGCCGACGATGCGGCCTACAGCGTAGCGCTGAACATGCTGTCGAGCTCGCCAGCATGGCTGACCTCGATGGGCGCACTGCCTATGTATCTAGGCCTGGATCTGCGCGGCGGGGTGCACTTCCTGCTGCAAGTGGATATGAAGGGTGCGCTGACAAAACGCCTCGACTCAATCGGCGGCGATATTCGCACCACTTTGCGCGACAAGAATCTGCGTCCCAGCATCTCGCGTGATGGCAATGCACTGACGATTATGTTCCGCGATGCGGATAGCCGTAACAAGGCCAAAAACATTCTGGCCGACAACCTTCCTGATCTGACTACTGTTGAACAGGATGAAGGCGGCAATTTCAAGCTGGTCGCCACACTCAAGCTGGAAGCCCAGCGCAAGCTGCAGGAATATGCGATCAAGCAGAACATCACCACCCTGCATAACCGTATCAATGAGCTTGGCGTAGCCGAGCCGATTATTCAGCAACAAGGTTCTGACCGCATCGTTGTGCAACTGCCAGGTGTGCAAGACACCTCCAAGGCCAAGGATCTGCTCGGTCGCACTGCAACCCTGGAAATCCGCATGGTTGACGAAGAAAACAGCGTCAACCCTATCGTGCTCGAACAAGCCTCCCGCGGCCAGCCACCTTTCGGCTCCGAGTACTACATTGAACGCGGTGGCCGTCCTTTGTTGGTCAAGAAGCAAGTTGTTCTGACCGGCGAGCGCCTCACGGACGCACAGCCTGGCTTTGATAGCCAAACCCACGAAGCGGCTGTGCATCTGACACTTGATGCTGCCGGCGCGCGCATCTTCAAGGATCTGACGCGTGAAAATGTCGGCAAGCGAATGGCGATTTTGTTGATCGAAAAAGGCAAGGGTGAAGTGGTGACAGCACCAAACATCCGCACTGAAATTGCCGGTGGCCGCGTACAGATTTCCGGCGCCATGAGCACCGAAGAAGCCAACACCATAGCCCTGCTGCTGCGTGCTGGCTCGCTGGCTGCACCAATGGAAATCATTGAAGAACGCACCATTGGCCCAACCCTCGGTGCAGAAAACATCAGCAAGGGCTTCCACTCGAC
>DATJIB010000052.1:0-6818 GCA_035493575.1 Rhodocyclaceae bacterium
ATTTCCTCGATTAATCTCATTTGGTCTAAGTTTGAGCAGGTAAATCCCCTCAACGTTATCCACCGTCCGCTTGATAAATTCCCCCGACTTCTTGCAGCGCTCCTGGAACATTGCCTCAGCAATCTGCAAACGACTTTGTCCAGCCTCTTTTGGTTCGCCCGGACTTGCCGCAGTACTGCAAGCTGCGGTAAACACAAGCAGCGCCGTCAGACCGATTTGAGTAAACCTGTTCAATCGCTTCATGCTGTTTGACTCTCTGTTTCCAAAATAACCGTCCCTTGCTTCATTTATTGCCACATATCTTCCTAACGGCAAAACAGCTCAGCGTTTAGTTAATGTTTTGGCGCTCACGATGCATCCTCTCAACAAAATACCAGACATCAAAAAAACGGCGAACCGAAGTTCGTCGCTTTCCTTGCCACGTCTATTTAATGCCAGTTCGCCGCCAAGACCGTAGCTAGTGTGGTCTGGTAGTTCGGCGGCAGCGTCGTCTGTTTAGAGCAATAAAGGCACGCTAAATGAGCCTTCTCCACTATGCACAAGCCTTGCAAGAGCATTAATGAAGCGCTGGCAATAGCCCGATTAGTCTCATCTACCCGTCCCCGACGCGTTGCATAGCCCATCTGGACTAAGCAACGATGAAATCGACACAAGCCCATAAACAAGCGCGGATTGCTGAGTTATGATTCGACCATCGACAAATTTTGGTGGAGCAAACAATGAAAGTTACAGTTGTTGGTACCGGTTACGTAGGCTTGGTCAGTGGCACTTGTCTGGCTGATGTAGGCAACGATGTGCTCTGTTTGGACGTAGATCCCAACAAGATCCGCATACTTAAAGAAGGTGGCATTCCGATCTATGAGCCGGGACTAGAAGCCATGGTCAAGAAAAACGTCGCCGCAGGCCGTTTGTCCTTCACCACCAGTATTGAAGAAGCTGTCGCCCATGGCACGGTCCAATTCATCGCCGTTGGCACCCCACCGGATGAAGATGGCTCTGCCGACTTGCAATATGTATTGGCTGCCGCTCGCAATATCGCCAAGCACATGACTGAATACAAGGTCATCGTAGACAAGAGCACGGTGCCGGTTGGCACTGCCGACAAGGTGCGCGCAGCCATTGGCGAAGCCCTGAAGGCACGCGGTGCCGACATTCCTTACGCAGTGGTCTCCAACCCGGAGTTCCTCAAGGAAGGGGCTGCAGTCGAAGACTTTATGAAACCTGACCGTATCGTGGTCGGTTCGGAAGATGCCCAGGCTTCCGAAGTCATGCGCGAGCTGTATGCCCCGTTCCAGCGTAATCGTGAACGCCTGATCATCATGGATGTGCGCTCGGCCGAACTGACCAAGTACGCTGCCAACGCCATGCTCGCTACCCGCATCAGTTTCATGAACGAACTTGCCAATCTGGCTGAAAAGATGGGCGCCGACATTGAATCGGTCCGCCAGGGGATCGGTTCGGATCCGCGCATCGGTTACCACTTCCTGTATCCAGGCTGCGGCTACGGCGGCTCTTGCTTCCCCAAGGATGTGCAGGCGCTGAACCGCACTGCTGGTGAATACGGTCAGAAGTTGCTGGTGCTGCAAGCGGTTGAAGATGCCAACGACGTACAGAAGACTGTCCTGACTCAGAAGATCGTCAAGCGCTTCGGTGAAAACCTGAGCGGCCTGACCTTTGCACTGTGGGGCTTGGCATTCAAGCCGAACACCGACGACATGCGCGAAGCCCCAAGCCGCGTGCTGATTGCCGACTTGATCAAGCGTGGCGCCAAGGTGCGCGCCTATGATCCGGTCGCTACGCACGAAGCGCAGCGCATCTTCGAAGGTCAAGCCGGCATTGAATTCGTCAGCGGCCCGGTTGAAGCACTGGAAGGTTCAGATGCCCTGGCTATCGTGACCGAGTGGAAAGAATTCCGCGCCCAGGACTTCAATACCATCAAGGCCAAGCTCAAGAACCCGGTGGTCTTCGACGGACGCAATCTGTATGAGCCAAAGAACCCGCGTGCCGCTGGCCTTGAGTACTTTGCGATTGGCCGCCCGTAACGCACAAGGGCAGTGAAACTGCTGCCCGGCTTTACCCTCTCGGCGTAATGACAGCCCGAATCTATTCGGACTTTCCGTCTTTACGTAAGGCTCTGCCCCGGCTGCATGAACTTTCGTGCGGCCGGGGCAGTGTTTTTCAATCCTTGCCCTGGTTTGAGAATCTCTTTGCGCATGGCCTGGTGGCCTCTACACCACTGCTGCTTGCGGATGAAGAGGGTTGCCTACCATTGCTGGAGGACGGTCAGCGCATCTACGGATTGAGCAATTACTACAGCAGCCTGTTCGGGCCCGCTGGCAATATCCCCACCAATATTCTGCCCTTATTGCCACGGCGGGCGCTGATTGACCTACAGCCCATGGACATCGCCGCGCCGGAGTTTGGACACCTCAAGTCCGAATTGGCCACAGCTGGCTACTGGGTCGATGATTACTTCTGTTTTGGCAATTGGTATCTGGATGTCGCGGGGCGCAGTTTCAGTGACTATCTAGGCAGCCGCGCTTCACAGTTGCGTAACAATATCCAGCGCGGCAAAGGCAAGCTCGGCAAGGCAGGCGAGTGGCAGATTGTGATTCACCGCCAAGCCGGCGACGAACTTGAGCAGGCGATTCGCGCCTTCGAGGCCGTCTATGCACAAAGCTGGAAAGAGCCCGAGCCGCATCCCAATTTCATTCCGAATATGTGCCGCATGGCAGCAGCCCAAGGCTGGCTGCGTCTGGGTGTTCTGTCTCTCAACGGTCAAGCCGTGGCAGCGCAGATTTGGCTAACGCATGGCGGCATTGCCAATATCTACAAGCTCGCTTATGACGAAGCGGCCGTGCGCTACTCCGCCGGTTCAGTGCTGACGGCAGCGATGATGGAATATGCGCTCGACACGGATAAGGTTCATGAGGTTGATTACCTGACCGGCGACGAACCCTACAAGCAAGATTGGATGAGCCATAGGCGCGAGAGGCGTGGCATTATTGCGTTCGATTTGACGCAATGGGCAGGATTCAAGGCCGCCGCGCGTCATTGGGCGGGCCGATGTTGGCGCCGCCTGCGCCCAGTTCACGCCAATACTTGATGATGACACCCACCCTGCTTGACCATCTGATCAGCCATGCGGCGCAAAATACGCCGGCCGCAATGGCATTGTCAGATGGAAAAGGAGAGTTAACGTACGCAGCCCTGGATGAAGCAGTCAGCCTATGCGCTAACGGTCTTTTGAATTTGGGTTTGCAGCGTGGCGAACGCGTCGCGGTTTATCTCGACAAGCGTTTTGAAACTGTCATTGCCTGCTTTGGCGCCGCGCGTGCCGGCTGTGTATTCGTCCCCGTCAATCCGCTGCTGAAAAGCGCTCAGGTTGAGCATATTCTGCGCGACTGCAATGTGCGCATCCTGATCACTTCCAGCGAACGGTATGCCTTGCTGCAAAGCATATTGGGCGAGTGCCCAGATTTGCAGCATGTCGTTACAGTCAACGCTGCTGCATCAACTTTGGCGTGGGCTGACTTACTGGCTGCGCCAGCCGCGGCCGCTCATGCTGTCGCTGAGAACGACATTACCGCTATTTTCTATACCTCCGGCAGTACCGGCAAACCCAAGGGCGTCGTGCTCTCGCATCGCAATCTGCTGCTGGGCGCAATCAGCGTTGCCAGCTATCTGCACAACAACGCAGACGACATTCTGCTCGCCGCCCTGCCCCTGTCTTTTGATGCCGGCTTCAGCCAGCTCACCACGGCTTTTTATAGCGGCGCCAAGGTCGTGCTGCTGAATTATCTCTTGCCACAAGATGTGCTCAAAGCCTTGGCACGTGAACGCATCACTGGCCTGACCGCGGTTCCGCCCCTGTATATGCAGCTCACGCAGCTGACCTGGCCGGTCGGCCTGGACGAGCATCTGCGCTACTTTGCCAATACCGGTGGCCGCATGCCGCTGGCGACCTTGAACAAGCTGCGCGCCAACCTGCCGCGCAGCCAGCCCTTTCTGATGTACGGCCTGACCGAGGCCTTCCGCTCCACCTATCTGCCACCGGAACAGGCCGAGCAGCGGCCAGACTCTATCGGCAAGGCGATTCCGAACACCGAAATATTGGTATTGCGCCCTGATGGCAGCCTCTGTGATGCCGACGAGCCGGGAGAGTTGGTGCACCGTGGGCCGCTGGTCAGCCTGGGCTACTGGAATGACGCGGCCACCACGGCCGAACGCTTCAAGCCGCTGCCCAAGCATATTGCCGCTGAAGAGGTCGCCGTGTACTCTGGCGATACGGTGCGCCGTGACAAGGAGGGCTTTCTTTATTTCATTGGCCGCGATGATGAAATGATCAAGACCTCGGGCTATCGCGTCAGCCCGACGGAGATTGAAGAGGCGGTGTTTGCGAGCGGCCTGGTGGCAGAGTGCTGCGCATTCGGTGTTGAAGATGCGAAACTTGGACAATCGATTAGCTTGATTGCCGTACCCACGCCGCATCAGTCAGTCGATGCAGCAGCCTTGCTCGCCTACTGCCGTAACGTTCTGCCCGCCTTCATGCTGCCCGCCACGATTCACATACAAGCCACGCCACTGCCACGCAATGCCAATGGCAAGCTCGATAGAAAGTTGCTTTCCACTCAGCCGGTGACTACATCATGACTACCATGCCACGTCCCAAGAGTAAAAATCGTTTCAGGAACTTTGTATTGCTTGTGCTTGGTGCATTGCTGCTCGCCTGCATTGCCTTGACCATCGCCTATCAGAAGGCCGACAAAACGCCGAGTGAATTGATGCGTTATGTGGAACACCGACTCGACGGCCATCCCAAACTTGAATCGCTGGCCCAACCTTTTATTACGATGCTGCGTCATCAGGTCGAGCGCCCGATTGTGACAAGTGGCTTGCCAGCTTTAGGCAAAGGCGCGCTCAGCGACACCTTGCCGCCACAACAATATGCGAAGGACGAGAGCCCGCTCCCGGTCGACCCAAGCCTGCGCGCCAGCACCCCTGCTGACATCAGCGCTCCCTTTTACGTACGCAATGAATTCGAATTGCGCCAAGCCATGGCACAGGCGCGGCCTGGGCAAAGCATAGTCCTCACACCCGGTACCTATCCAGTTGCCGGGCCATTGCAAACCGGCACTGCCGGCACAGCTGCTCAGCCCATCACGGTACGGGCGCAGCGTCCCGGCACGGTGACCGTCGAGTTCAATACCACTGAAGGTTTTCAGATTGCCCATGCTTTCTGGATTTTTGAAAACCTGACCATCCGCGGCGTCTGCCCGAGTGATGAGCAATGCGAACATGCCTTCCATGTCTATGGTGCCGCCAAGAGCGTCGTCATCCGTAACAACCAGATTATCGATTTCAATGCGCACCTGAAAGTGAATGGCCTGCGCAACAACTGGCCGGACAACGGTCTGGCGCAACACAATACCTTCACCAATACCCACCGCCGCGCCACTCAACTGCCGGTGACCTACATTGATATCGTTGGTGCCAATCGCTGGGTTATCGCCGACAACATCATCAGCAACTTTTCCAAGAGCGATGGCAACCAAGTTGCCTATGGCGTCTTTATGAAAGGCGCCAGCCAATACGGGCGTATCGAACGGAACCTTGTGGTGTGCTCCGAGCATGACATTTCACAGACCGGCGTGCGCGTTGGCATCTCGATTGGCGGCGGTGGTACCGGCCATGAGTTCTGCCGCGATAAACGCTGCGACACCGAACATAGTCATGGGGTCGTTGCCAACAACATCGTGGCCCATTGCAATGACTTCGGCATAGACGTCAATCGCTCCAACCAGACTTTGATTGCTCACAACACGCTGATCAACACCAGCGGTATCGATGTACGCCAGTCGATTTCCTCGGCGGTCATCGAAGGCAACTTGCTGGAAGGCCGGATTCGTTCGCGAGATGGGGCGTTGATCGATAGCCAGAAGAATGTACTCGGGCATATGCGCAGCTACTTCAATGACCCGGACCATCTCGATCTCAAGTTCCTGAGCCCGGCGCCCGAAGTTGGTAGCGCGCAAGATATTAAAAATGATTTCTGCCAGCGCCCACGTGCTGCGAACAGTTTCGCTGGCGCACTGGCCATGGCAGACAACTGTATGATGCAGGGCGCATTACCTTTGCCCTCACCCCCACCCCGCCAAGATGCCCGCTGATTTGCCACATCAGAACTTCTATGTCTAACACCGACAAACCAGGTCACCACCCGCAAACGCAATTTCCTTCCGCAAACGGAGAGTTGCTGATCGGCGGCATCGGCTTGACACGAATTGCCCAGCGCATAGGCTCGGATTCTTTCTATGCCTACGATCGCCAACTGATCGCACAGCGCATTACTGAACTCAAAGCCAAGCTGCCGGCAAACATTGGCATTCACTACGCCATCAAGGCCAATCCTTTTGCGCCCTTGGTATGTTTTATCGCGTCGCAGATTGATGGACTGGATGTTGCCTCGGCTACGGAAATGCGTTTGGCCCTGGATGCAGGCATGGCGCCGGCCCACATCAGCTTTGCTGGCCCGGGCAAGACCGAGGCTGATCTCACGCAAGCCGTCGCCGCAGGAATATTGCTGAATATTGAGTCAGCACAGGAAGCCGAGACACTGGCAACGATCAGCCACAGGAGCGGCCAAGCCGCCCGTGTTGCACTGCGCATCAACCCGGCATTTGAATTGCGCAGTTCCGGCATGCGCATGGGCGGCGGCTCGCGGCCTTTCGGTGTGGATGAAGAAAGCGCACCGGCCTTGCTAAAACGCATCGGTGCATTGGGACTGGCCTTTGAGGGTTTCCACATTTACGCTGGCT
>DATJIB010000053.1:0-4557 GCA_035493575.1 Rhodocyclaceae bacterium
TGCGACAGGAGGAGGCCGCCTTGGGCGCATTCCGATTGTTGCCGCCTTATTGCCACGTGCCGCTTTTGAGTCGGCGAGAAAGCGGACCTCCAATCCGACCACGGCAGTGATTCTGGATCAGCCCTTAATACGCCAAATGGCTTTGTTACGATATGCTTTCCCGAACCAGCGGCGAGTTGGCGTCATTCTGGGGCCAGACTCTCAACAATATCAAACCGGTCTGGAGCGCGCAGCTCAGGATCAAGGCTTGCAACTGAATGTGTATAAGGCTGAAGGTGATGCGACTTTATACCCGGTCTTGCAGCGCCTGCTTGACGAGAGCGACTTGCTGTTGGCCGTACCCGATGCTGCTATTTACAACGGGGGGTCGATTCAGAATGTCTTGCTTGCTGCCTATCGCCAGAAAGTGCCTCTGATGGCTTATTCACCCGCTTATGTGCGCGCTGGCGCCCTGCTTGCGTTGTATTCCACGCCGGCGCAGGTGGGTGTGCAGACGGCCAAGGTCGTGAAGGGGGTATTGGCCGGAGGAAGCCTGCCAAACGTACAGTCGCCTATGGATTTTGTGGTTTCCGTAAATGCCAATGTGGCGCGTTCCTTAGGCTTTCGTTTAAGTGATGATGCACTACGAATTCAATTGCTGAACCGGGAGGGTTTGTGAGAGATCTCGGCTTCCGCAACCACATGCTCATGCTCGCGCTTTTGCCCGCCATTCTGGTGGCGAGTTTGCTATCCACGATTTACGTCAGCTGGAACTTTAATGAAGTTGAAGTGGCCCTGAAGGATCGTGGCCGCGCGATTGCCCGGCAATTGGGCACTGCGGCTGAATACGGGATTTTCTCCGGTAGCCGTGATGCGCTACGCACCTTGGCAGAGGCAGCGCAAAAGGGCGATCCCGAAATTCTGAGTGTTTCAATTCTGGATGAGCGTGGCCGTTTGCTGTCGCGCGTGGGCGATAGCGTGCCGGTGCCGGTGGACCTGGGCGAAGGCGAATATAGCGTTGAAAAGCCGGATCGGATTGTTTTGTTCGTGCCGATCAAGCGCACGGTACTGCCGATCGATGATATGTACAGTTCGTCGACCTCGCTGCCCCCGGAAGGACGGCACATTTCCGGCTACGTGGCGCTGGAGATTTCGCGCCAACGTCTGGTCGAGGTGCGGAATACGCAGACGCTGATTGGCCTCGATATTGCACTGGGTGGATTGCTGCTGGGTGTTTGGCTGGCGCTACGCATGGCGCGTGGTATTACCCGTCCTTTAAGTCACATCATTGATGTAGTTGAACGGATTGGCCGCGGAGAGCTTAGCGCCCGTGTTGATGCCGAACAGTCCAAGACCTTGCAGTCGCTTGGGTTCAATATCAATGCCATGGCAGAGCGCGTGACATTGGCCCATGGCGAATTGCAGCAGAAGATTTCACAGGCAACGGAAGAGTTGCGCAAGCGTAAAGAAGAGGCAGAGCTATTAGCACGTATGGATGGTTTGACGGGCATTCCGAATCGTCGTGCCTTTATGCAAGCGGCCGAGCAGGAGGTTCTGCGGGCGCAACGTTACGGCAATCCGCTAACCGTCGCGGTCCTGGATCTGGATTTCTTCAAAACCATCAACGATACCTACGGCCATGGCACTGGTGATCATGTCTTGATCAATCGCGCCAATGTATTGGCTGCAGCGGTGCGTGAAGTCGATACCGTGGGACGTTTGGGTGGAGAAGAGTTCGCAGTGCTGATGCCGGGCACACCTTTGTCTGAAGCCATTCAGGCTATTGAACGGATTCGCCAAGCGCTGGAGCAAAATCCCGTGCATGTGAATGGCGAGTTAATTCGTTCCACTGCAAGCTTCGGCGTGGCCGAGTATCCCGGCCTTGATCCGACCGTCGATGGACTGCTCGCCAAGGCTGATGGCGCGTTGTACCTTGCCAAAGCACGTGGCCGTAATCGCGTTGAAACCCCGGCGCAAAAAACCATAGACGGCGTTTGACTGTTCTCGCGCATCGATTGCTGATACCAAGCGGCTGAGCCTGGCCGGTGTGACCGTAAATAGTTAGTCCGCATCGGGTTGCTATTATTTCAGTACGTTTTGCGGCATGATTCAATCTCTTCTGGATATGCCAACAGAATATTGGAGAGCCGTATGGACCGTCAGGATGCGGGGCGTGCAGGGATGGCGACATCCTCCTCCAAGTGGAGTGTGGTTGCGGATACGGGCGTTTCACGCTTGCTAGCTCGCTACTGGATTGTTCCGCTTACGCTGGTCGTGGCTCTGGTGAGTGCCGCAATTGTCGTGCATCAGCTAGAGCAGACAATTCACAGTGAGCGTAGATCTCAATACAGCAAGCAGATTGAGCATTCTGCCAATAGTCTGGCTATGGAAACTGTGCGCAGCCAGACCATGGGTGCGGCCATCCTCCTCGGGCTTCAAGAACCGGTTCTCAAGAGCGCAGTCCGTCCCGGAGCGCCATTGGATGACCCAAAGGTTCTTGAGCGCTTGAGCGCTGCGCGCAGTTACTTTGGTGCTGATGGCATTTATGTCATCAACAAGGATGGACTGGTCGTTGCGCATGAAACCGCCTCGACTAAAACCACTGGCCGCAGTGTGGCATTTCGTCCTTATTTCAAAATGGCTATGACCGGCTTGCCGAATGTATATGCGGCAGTGGGTGTTTATCACAATGAGCGCGGTCTTTATTACGCTGCGCCACTCTATGCAGGAAATCAGGGCACTGAAGCTGTCATCGGTGTGGTGATGATGAAGTTGCCAGTGCGCCCGATCGAAGCGACCTTGAACCAGTTTGACGGCGATGCCTTGTTGTTGTCCCCGCAAGGGGTTGTCTTTGCAGCCAGCAAACCTGACTGGGTACTGCATGCCGCCGGCGAAATGACGGAGACGCGCTTGCAGGAAATACGCAGCCTGCGCCAATTCGGTACCAATTTCGAGCAGCGTACGCCACCTGAATTACCTTTAGGCCTGAACGAAAACTACAGTGTAGTAAATGGCAAGCGCGTCGCTGTGGTACGTCATGCCGTTGACTGGAGTGATGCAGCGGGGATCTGGTATCTGATCGGCTTGCATGACACCAGCGAGTGGTTTCCCCCCGCATATCGCACAACAGTTTTTGTTGCCGTGGCGTTGGTGGTCAGTTTGCTGAGCATGGCGCTGGCTTTACTGATACAGACTCGACGCCGGACCGCTAAAAATAGCCGGCGCACGCTCACACTCGGCGTGGCACTGGAGACGAGCCCCATAGGCATTGTGATCACAGATGCGGACGGTTGCATTGAGTGGGTCAACCCGCAATTTGCCAGTGACAGTGGCTATGCACTTGAAGAGTTGATAGGTACTCGCGCCGACTCACTATTGCCCGCAGAGATGCCGACCGATCGTGTCTGGCGCGGCGAGTACCGCAGTCAGCGCAAGAATGGGGATAGTTATTGGCAATCTGTGGTCGCAGCTCCCGTGCTGGATGCGAAGGGAAGAGTCATCAGCCACGTTGGCTTGCACGAGGACATTAGCGAGCGCAAGCTGCTGGAAGAGCAATTGCAGGATAGCTTGCTGTTCCAGCAGGCCTTGATCGACACCATTCCCTATCCGGTATTTTTCAAGGATGCCGATACACGCTTCCTGGGTTTCAATCGGGCTTACGAAGTTGCGTTTGCCGTAGATCGGCGTGATTTGATTGGCAAGCGCGTACTTGATCTTGAGTACCTGTCGCTGGCGGATCGCGAGTTGTATCAAAAAGAAGACGAGGATGTGATCCGTACCGCAGGCGAAGTCAGGCGTGAGATGACCATGCCTTATGCCGATGGAAAACTGCATGAGACGCTTTATTTTGTATCCGGCTTCTTGCGTCAGGATGGTAGCCCGGGAGGATTGGTAGGCACTTTTGTTGATATCAGCGAGCAAAAGGCGGCAGAGCAAGCACTAGCCGCAGCCAAGGTTGCGGCCGAAGATGCGGCTCAGGTCAAGGCCGATTTTCTGGCCAATATGAGCCACGAGATTCGTACCCCGATGAATGCCATTATCGGTATGTCGCATTTGGCCATGCGTTCAAATTTGACGCCCCGGCAACACGACTACCTTTCAATGATTCAGCAATCCAGTCAACATTTGCTTGGCATCATCAATGACATTCTAGACGTGTCGAAAATCGTGGCCGGCAAGTTACGCCTTGAGCAGGTGGATATGCGCCTCGACAGTGTGCTGGATAACGTTGCAACCCTGGTTTCAGATAAGGCTATAGCGAAAGGTCTAGAACTGATTTTCGACGTGGCTGCGGATGTACCGGCCGATTTGATCGGCGACCCATTGCGGCTGGGACAAGTGCTGATCAATTACACCAACAATGCGGTGAAGTTCACGGATGCTGGCGAAATCAATATCCTGGTGCGCAAACTAAGTGAAGATGAAAAGGAGGTTGTTCTGCATTTTGCGGTGCGAGATACCGGCATCGGTTTAAGCCCTGAGCAAGTCGGTCGCTTGTTTCAGAGTTTTCAGCAGGCAGATAGTTCCACCACGCGTAAATATGGCGGTACCGGACTTGGCTTGGCGATCTCTCGTAGC
>DATJIB010000054.1:0-8569 GCA_035493575.1 Rhodocyclaceae bacterium
ACGCCCGCCCAGACAAAGCCCCCCACCAACAAGGCCAGCACGATTTGCGGCAATAAAACACCAGCCAGAATTTCACTGAACAAACGATGCCGCTTGTTCAAAGTTTCGGCTACCGCAATCACCACGCGGCGCGATTTGTCGTCACCGGTATTGCCAATCACTGCCGCCGCCCGCACAACTTTGCCGCCGATCTCCGTGTCGTACATCAAGGCTTTGCTCGATTTCCCAAGCAAATGCATGGGAATAAACAAGTCCGAATCGCCGACAGAAACCTCGTCGCCAATACGCATGGCGCGATAGAAAACCTGGTCGTCGGTATCATCAAGCAGGATCTGTTCGGCACTTACGGGAAGATAAAGTGTGCCGTTATCCGAAGTCTTGACCTGCACTAAAACCTCACGCGCCATTTCGGCGACGGCACGATCAAACGCCACCGAAGCATAGTGTGCTGTGACGTAATAACTGGTTACCGCATCGAGCACCATCAAGAACATCAAAGGCCATAGCAGACGGGCCAGCAGCTTCTTTCCAAGTAGCGGCGTGGACCATTGCGCTGTAGCGGTTACCACAGACGCATCGCCGTTATTGAGCTGGCTATCCGTCATTTATCAGTCTTGCTTGGCTTGTCCAGAAGATATCCCATGCCGCGCACGGTGCGTACATTGAAGTCGGCGAACTCGAGTTTCTTGCGCAGGCGATGCACATAAACTTCAATTGCATTGCTGGTCACTTCATCACCCCAGCCGTAGAGGTGATCGACCATCTGCTCCTTGCTCACGACGCGGCCTTCGCGCATAAGAAGGAGTTCGGCCAGTGCCAATTCACGTGCAGTCAAATCAACAGATTGGTCATTGAAAAACAAGCGCCTGCCCGCTGTGTCAAAACGCAGTTCGCCATGGGTCAGCTCCGAGCTCATCCCGTAATGTCCGCGACGAATCAAAGCTCGTGCTCTTGCCTCAAATTCAGGCAAATCAAATGGCTTGGTGAGGTAATCATCAGCGCCTTGATCCAGCCCCTTGACTCGATCTTCCAGCGTGTCGCGTGCGGTTAGCAACAACACCGGCATTTGTGAACGACGCGCGCGTAATTGGCGCAAGACTTCCAGACCATCCATTCGGGGCAGCCCTACATCCAGCACCACCAAATCATATGTGTGGGCGGATAGAATTTCATTGGCGGTAACGCCATCACGTGCCAAATCCACCGCATATGCTGCTTGCGTCAAGCAACGCGTCAGGGCATCTGCCAGCAGGGTGTCGTCTTCAACTACGAGTATGCGCATTGGCTAGAGTTTGATACGTGGGTTTGGCTAAAAAGAATGCAAAGATTGTAATTTAAACTGACGCCAGGATTACATTTCCACGCGTAGGCGCATAAAACAAAAACGGCCTGCCCTTTGCAGGACAAGCCGTTTTGTATGAGCTAAAACAGATCAGCCGAGCGCTTCAAGGCGCAAGCGAATCACCTTGCGCTTGACTACGCTCAATGCCTCAATCTTGGCAATGGCGATATCGACAAACTTCTCCTTGACCAAATGGGTCAGGATGATCAGGTCGGTTTGATCTTCACCTTCACCTGGTTCGCGCTGGATCATGGCATCTATCGAAATTCCCTGGTCGGCCAAAATGCGCGTGATATCCGCCAACACCCCAGGCTTATCTTCAACCCGCAAGCGCAAGTAGTAACTGGTTTCGACTTCGCCAATCGGCAGGATCGGGGTATTCACCACGGCATCCGGCTGGAAGGCCAGGTACGGCACACGGTGCTCTGGATCGGCTGAATGAACCCGTGCCACATCGACCAGATCGGCAATCACCGCACTCGCAGTTGGCTCCGCACCTGCACCCTTGCCGTAATGCAATGTCGCACCCACGGCATCGGCCTGCACCAGCACTGCGTTCATCGCACCTTCGACATTGGCAATCAGGCGCCGGGTTGGAATCAAAGTTGGATGCACGCGCAGCTCAACACCGGCAGCTGTCTTGCGAGTAATGCCCAGCAGTTTGATGCGGTAACCGAGTTGTTCGGCGTACTTGATATCGTCGGCTTCCAGCTTGCTGATGCCCTCGATATGCGCGCTATCGAATTGCATCGGAATACCAAATGCAAGTGCCGACAGAATGGTGATCTTGTGGGCAGCATCCACACCTTCGATATCGAAAGTCGGATCGGCTTCGGCATAGCCCAGGCGTTGTGCTTCTTTGAGCACATCGGCAAAAGCCAAGCCCTTGTCACGCATCTCCGACAGAATGAAATTGGTAGTGCCATTGATGATGCCGGCAATCCACTGGATACGATTGGCCGACAGGCCCTCACGCACGGCTTTGATGATAGGAATGCCGCCAGCGACCGCCGCTTCGAACGCAACAATGACGCCCTTCTTTTGCGCAGCTGCAAAAATCTCGTTGCCATGCGTGGCCAGCAGCGCCTTGTTGGCTGTCACCACATGCTTGCCATTTTCGATGGCCTTGAGGACGAGCTCCTTGGCAACGCCATAGCCGCCAATCAATTCGACAACGACATCAACATCAGGATCATTGACGACGGAGAACGCATCATCCGTTACGCGCGCCTTACCGGCAGCAACCTGAGTCGCCAGCGCAAGGTTCTTGTCGGCCACGACTGAAATACGGATAGGACGACCGGCACGGCGAGTGATTTCGGCTTCATTGCGCGCCAACACGGTAAAGGTGCCGCCACCGACAGTTCCACTGCCCAACAGGCCTACATTTAAAGGTTTCATAAATTATTCTTAATTAAAATTAGAGGTCAATCAGGCCACGTGACGCTTGCGGTATTGCTCAAGAAAGCGCGCAATACGGCCAATGGCTTCCGTCAGATCATCGACATTCGGCAGGAAGACCACGCGGAAATGATCCGGATACGGCCAGTTAAAACCTGAGCCCTGCACCAGCAGCACCTTCTCGGTTTCTAGCAGTTCCAGAATAAAGCTTTGGTCATCCTTGATCGGATAGATCTTCGGATCAAGGCGCGGGAACAGATACATTGCCCCCTGCGGCTTGACGCAGGTCACGCCCGGGATGGCGGTGAGCAGCTCATACGCCAGGTCACGTTGCTTGCCCAGACGGCCGGTTGGCAAGGTCAGATCATGAATGCTCTGATAGCCACCGAGTGCCGTCTGAATCCCGAACTGTGCCGGCACGTTCGCACACAGACGCATCGAGGCCAGCATATTCAGGCCTTCGATGTAATCCAGACCGCGACGCTTGTCGCCAGACACAATCAACCAACCAGCGCGGAAACCTGCCGCGCGGTAATTCTTGGACAAACCGCCAAAGGTGATGAACAGCACATCCTCTGCCAGCGAAGCGATCGAGGTATGCGTCACACCATCGTACAAAACCTTGTCGTAAATTTCATCGGCATAGACGATGAGGCCGTGCTCGCGGGCGATATCAACCAGCCCTTGGAGAACGTCGTCTGGGTAAACTGCACCAGTCGGGTTATTCGGATTGATGACAACGATGGCGCGCGTCTTCGGTGTGATCTTGGCGCGGATGTCATCCAGATCAGGCAACCACCCATTGTTCTCGTCGCAAAGGTAGTGACGCGCCGTACCACCAGACAAGCTGATGGCCGCAGTCCACAGGGGATAATCGGGCGCTGGCACAAGCACTTCGTCACCGGCATTCAGCAAGGCATTCATGGCCATGACGATCAGCTCGGATACACCATTGCCAATATAGATGTCATCGACCTGAACGCCGACAATCTTCTTTTCCTGGGTGTAATGCATGATTGCCTTGCGCGCGGCAAACATGCCTTTCGAGTCGCTATAACCCGATGCATCGAAAAGATTGTGAATGATGTCCTGGACGATCTCGTCCGGCGCGGTAAAACCGAAAGGCGCAGGGTTACCGATGTTCAGCTTGATAATGCGCTGACCATCCTCTTCCATCTGCTTCGCTCGCACCATGACCGGTCCACGAATGTCGTAGCAGACATTGGCCAGCTTGGTAGACTTGAGCACGGGTTGCATTGAACCAACCATCCTTTCAGGAAAAACAAAACCCCGAAAAATCGGGGTAAGCGATGAAATTGAGTCGAAATTGAGGCCTACTGCCCAGATCAAGGCAGGAGAGACCGCTATCGGGAAAGGTATAATCTTACCGAAGCCCATGCTGCACCGCAATGTCGGCGTCTGAATGTAGTACAACAATGCAACACCAGCCAGGTCCGTACGCGCGTAATTTTTGCAATGAAACTGCACACCGAACTTAAAACCGGCAATACCGTCACCGCCTACGGTGATGGCTATATTGCCATCAATGGCGAGCAATACTCGGCCAGCTTGGTGGTGCAACCCGCCGCCTTGGATACAAACTGGCCCGTCAATAGCGTCAGCGAGCTCACCACCGAACATTTCGCACAGCTGCTCGCAACGGGCGCAGACATCTTGATCCTGGGCACCGGCAAACGTCAGCAGTTCCCAGCCATGAGCTTGATGCGCCCGGTCATTGAAGCAGGCCGCACGGTTGATGTCATGGACACCGCCGCTGCCTGCCGCACCTATAACATCCTGATGGCAGAAGGGCGCACCGTTGCGGCCGCCCTGATCGTCGAGCCTGCATGAGTAGCATCAGCTTTGCTCTGATCCTCAGCGGCGTTTTACTCAATGCCATTGCCCAACTGCTATTGAAAGCCGGCACCAATGCAGTCGGACAGTTTGCCTTCCACGCCGACAATATCATTCCGGTAGGTCTCAAACTCGCACTGCAGCCTTATATTCTCGGCGGCATGGCCTGCTACGGCATCAGCCTGGTGATATGGATCATGGCCTTGTCGCGCGTCCCCGTCAGCATCGCCTACCCCATGCTTTCGATCGGCTATCTGATTAATGCCTTTGTTGCTCACTTCTGGTTTGGCGAAGCACTCGTCGCGCAGAAACTGCTTGGCATTGGTTTTATTGTGATCGGTGTCGTACTGATCACGCGTTCCTAAATTATCGTTACCAATCAATGCGTCTCATCGCTCTAAGAATCACCGCCGCCACCTATCGTGGCACCTTGCAAGGCGTTCCAAATCTGGTTGAGATGCTGCGTCGCCAGCAAGCCAGCGGCACTTTCGCCTTCACCTTGGGCCCTGACAACACAGGCCGTGCCGTCAAGCGCATGTTCCGCACTGGCTACATGAAACAGCTGCGCCGCACACGCGCCATTTCGCACTACGGCTTGAAAACACTGCTTACCGGCACGCTATTGCCGACCCCGGATATTGGCCGCCGTGCCGCCGCCATCCTGCGGGGCGTGCGTGACAGCGGTTTTGAAGTCGGCATCCATGGCTGGGATCATCTCGCCTGGGAGGAACGGATTGCCGAGGCAGATGCCGAATGGACGGCCCGCACCATGCAACGTGCACATGATCGCTTTACGGATCTGTTCAAGGTTGCGCCAGCCATGCATGCCGCTGCCGGTTGGCAGATGAACGCGCAGGCCTTGCGTCTGACCCAAGGGCTGGGTTTTCGTTATGCCAGCGATACGCGCGGCACTCACCCTTTCATGCCAGTACAAAACGGCGAGATCATTCTCTGTCCGCAATTGCCAACTACCCTGCCGACATTGGATGAACTGATCGGTCTGGATGGTGTGACTCAGGATAATGTGGCTGAAATACTGCTGCGCCATACTGCCCTTGAGCCTGAACATGGACATGTGTTTACCCTGCGTGCCGAGGTCGAAGGCATGAAATTATCAAATACGTTTGAAAAATTGCTGACAGGTTGGCGCGAACAGGGATACAGTATTGTTGCGATGCAGGACATCGCGGATCGAATAGACCGCGCCACCCTGCCCCATCATCAAGTGATACGCGGTCAAGTGCCCGGCCGTTTAGGAACACTGATGGTGCAAGGTGCCGAGTTTTTGGCGAATTGGCAAAATGCAGCCTGAGATGGTCTGGCTGCATAGGAGGCACGAATGCTGGACCTGGTAGTTCCTGATTTTTCTCTACCCGCCACGAGCGGCATCACGTTTCAACTCTCTGCCGAGCAGGGCCACCCTGTCGTCATCTACTTCTACCCCAAAGACAGTACTCCCGGCTGCACCACCGAAGCCGGCCAGTTCCGCGACTTGCATGCCAAGTTTGCCAAGCTGGGCTGTGTCATCTACGGCGTGTCACGCGACAGCCTCAAGTCCCACGAAAACTTCAAAGCCAAACAAGAGCTGCCCTTCGAGCTACTAAGCGACAAGGACGAGTTGGCCTGCGGCATTTTCGGCGTGATGAAGATGAAGAATATGTACGGCAAGCAGGTGCGCGGCATTGAGCGCAGCACCTTCTTGATCGATGCGAAAGGTGTTTTACGCAAGGAATGGCGTGGCTTGAAGGTGGATGGCCACGCTAATGCAGTGCTGGAAGCAGTAAAAACTCTCTGAACTCGTAAAGGGAAACCATGGCCACCACCAAGCCTGTCGCATCACGGAAAGCAGCATCCAAGTCTGTCGCTACCAAGCTCTTTGTTCTCGACACCAATGTCCTGATGCATGATCCGCTCAGCATCTATCGTTTTGAGGAGCACGATATTTACGTGCCCATCATGACTTTGGAAGAGTTGGACAACAATAAAAAAGGCACCACCGAAGTCGCGCGAAATGCGCGCCAGGCCAGCCGCATGCTCGACGATATTGTGTCAGGCTGTGAGCACAGCATTCCTTCCGGGATTGAACTGACCGGCCCATCCCGTGACCTGGCTACCGGCCGTCTGTACCTGCAGAGCGAAGCCATCGAAAACACATTGCCGGCCTCCTTGCCGACAGCCAAGGGCGACAATCAGATTCTTGCGGTGGTCATGTACCTCTCGCAAAAAGCACCCAAGCGCCCTGTCATTCTGGTTTCCAAAGACATCAATATGCGCATCAAGGCCCGCACCCTCGGCCTCGAAGCGCAAGACTATTTCAACGACAAGGTTCTTGAAGACACCGACCTGCTCTACACCGGCTCGCGCGAACTCCCGGCTGATTTCTGGGACAAGCACGGCAAGGACATGGAGTCATGGAAAGAGGAAGGCCGCAATCTATACCGCGTCAAAGGGCCGCTGTGTCCGGACATGCTGGTCAATGAATATGTGCACATGGAAAGCGCCGATCCAAACGAGCGCCCTTTCAATGCCATCGTTCAGGAGACCTCTGGCAAGACCGCTGTACTCAAAACACTGGTTGACTACACCCATACCAAGAACGCCATCTGGGGCATCATCGCCCGCAATCGCGAGCAGAACTTTGCGCTCAACTTGCTGATGGATCCGGAGATTGATTTCGTCACCCTGCTAGGTCAGGCCGGTACGGGTAAAACCTTGCTGACGTTGGCTTCTAGCCTGACGCAGGTGTTAGAGACCAAACGCTACTCCGAAGTCATCATCACGCGCGTGACAGTACCGGTTGGTGAAGACATTGGCTTCCTGCCCGGTACGGAAGAAGAAAAGATGACACCGTGGATGGGCGCGCTGGAAGACAATCTAGATGTGCTCAACAAGCCTGCCGACACCGATCCAGCTCACGCCGGCCAGTCGGGTGGCGCTTACGGTGGGGATTGGGGTCGTGCTGCAACGATGGACTTGATTCGTAGCCGCATCAAAATCAAATCACTCAACTTCATGCGCGGCCGTACCTTCCTGAACAAATTCCTCATCATCGACGAAGCGCAGAACTTGACGCCCAAGCAGATGAAGACTTTGATCACACGCGCCGGCCCTGGCACCAAGGTTGTTTGTCTGGGCAACATCGCCCAAATCGACACGCCTTACCTGACCGAAGGTAGCTCTGGTCTGACTTATGTGGTGGATCGCTTCAAGGGCTGGCCACACTCCGGCCATATCACCCTGCAGCGTGGCGAGCGTTCACGCCTTGCCGATCACGCTGCCGAAGTTCTCTAAATACACATCAGCACCAAAACAAAAAGGCCCTGCAACGCAGGGCCTTTTCTTTAACTACTGACGATTAAGCGTTAGTCAGCTGTCATCACCAGCGCCAGGACTGCCAGTGCAGCAGCAACACCTGCTGGCACACCGTACTTCTCGAGCTTCGACACTTCGGAACCTGCCACGACTTCGACTGGCACCTGAGCGATTTCCAGAACACCGTTGGTCACCGAATCTTCAAGCAGGCGAGTCAGCGAGTTCTTGCGTGAGATACCCATCACGATTTGATTGACATGGAGGCGTTGGGCCACCTTGTTAATCGTTTCGGCCTTTTCACCCAGCTCAATGTGCGCAGCATGTGGAATGTTGTGCTGATTGAGCAGATCGCGCGCCGACTTCAGTTGCTTTTCGGCCTCTTCACGGTGGAAGGATTCGCGATCCGACTTGCCCAGGAATTGAGCAATGTGCTTGGAGAAAGGACGACGCACATGCAGCAGATGCACTTCAATTGACGAGTTCGCGATGAAGCTATTGATCACCTGACGAACTGCGAGCAGTGCATTTTCCGAACCATCAACAGGAACTAAGACCTTGGACATGGCACTTTCTCCTTGAACAGTATTTGCAACAGCACTACGGGAACCAGCAGTTGAAGCCTCAGCAACACGAGCACGAGCAGTAGCAGTACTAGCCCAG
>DATJIB010000055.1:0-6044 GCA_035493575.1 Rhodocyclaceae bacterium
CGCCGGACACGCGGAACTGACCTACCAATTTATCCAACTTCACCGCGCCAGTGCCGGTACGCTCAGCACTGTGACTTGCATCTTCCAGTGCCTTGCGCGCCGTATCAGCCGAACCCGTAATACTGCCCACACGCTGATTCAAGCTTTGTGCGCCGACCGCGATCTGATTGATGGTGGCAAACATGCGGCCGGTGATGGCCTGAATCTCACCCTTGTCGGATGCCGCATCGGCGGCGAGTTTCAAGCCCTCTTCCATCTGGCCCATGCCATGCTCCATACGCGATACAGCCTCTTGCGCCTGGCCTTGAATATTCGTGATCATCTCGCGAATTTCCTTGGTCGCACCCGCTGTACGCTCTGCAAGCTTGCGCACTTCGTCGGCCACCACGGCAAAACCACGGCCCTCTTCACCGGCGCGTGCTGCCTCAATCGCCGCATTCAAAGCCAGCAGATTGGTTTGATCGGCAATCTCTTTAATCACCGTCACAATGCGGCCAATCTCAATGGTGCTGGCTTCCAGCTCCTGAATGGTTTGCGAGGAGGCTTGCACTGAAGCGCGAATATCGCCGGTGCGCGACTCAACCAGCACGAACTGCTTGCGGGCGGTTTCAGAAACCTCATCCAGTACACCACGCATGTCTTCGGCATTGCGGCTGGCCGTATCGACTTCTGCAATCTGCTGGGTGATGGCATCCAGCACATCCTGCATCGTAGTCAGCATGTGATTGACGGCCTTGGAACTGCGATCACCCGTATCCAGCATGCTGCGATTGGTGATCTGGATTTCCTTGGAGGTCAGGATCACGCGGCGAATGATTTGCTCAAGGTTGTCGATGAAGCTATTGACCCATTGACCCATGAATGAGGCCTCGTCGATCTTTTCTTTCTTGGGCAGACGCTGCGTCAAATCGCCGTCGCCTTCAGCCATGCTGCGCACGACCTTGGTGGTCTCGCGCAATCGTTTGCGCAATGGCACCGCGCCGACCGTGTAGAAGAAAATCCCGCCGCTGACCAAGCCGACAAAATTGAGCGCCAAGCCCCATAGACGCGACAGATCAAAAAAGGCTTCGATGCCGGTCGTTAGTCCCCAGCAGAAAATATTGGTCATGAAGTACAAGGTCAAGAGCTGAAAGCTCACGCTGCGATAGCGATAGACTTCTTCAAGATCGCCCTCACACATCATGCCCCAGGTGTCAGGCGAATGCGGCATCTTGAAGGTGACGCCTTTGCCGACGACAGGGATATGTCGATAGTCGGAATAACCCGGATAGGTGACGAATAGATTTTCACCCTTGCGCATGGTCTCGCGTATGCCCGGGTGTAGCTGGCCGGTCGCCGGGTCGTTGAACAAGAGCTCCAGCTCGGTGTGGCGCGCGATACGCACGACACCGTAATCGGTGCGTACACCATCACGAAGATTGTCGCCGAGGGTGAAGGCCTTGTCTTCAAAGCGTGAGCGTGACAGTGCCGTGCCTGGCGCAATCGACGGATCGAACTCGGAGCGCGCCATGAACAGATAGTTATCGCCCGACTCATGGAAGATATGACCTGCTTCGCGTTGAATCAGATCGCCGAGCACATCATTCGGTACGCGCCCATACAATGCACCAACGACCTTGCCGCCCACTTTGAGCGGCTGATAAAACATCAACGTCACTTCATCGTGGAAGCGCGAAGTCGTGGCGCCAAGGGTCAAGGTTGCGGAGTCACGATAAGGACCATGCAAGAACTGACTCTTAAGGCCCGTCGTCACAGCTCGCGATGGCAAATCACTCAAACCGATGCGCGCTGCTGCGGTCGATACGAGAATGCGGCCATTCAGATCAATGACACCGATTTCCGAGAAGTCTTCGACCAGCGTGCGGCGTTCGGTCAGAAACGAAGGCGTGATTTGCGGAAAAGTTTCTTCCAGCTCGCGGCCCAGGTTTTCGAAAAAGCCCCACTGGGCATCGGCCCAACTTTGCAGCAGCTTGACGCGGGTCGAGGCAATGCCCTCGAAAGTGGATTCAATGACGGAATAGCGGCTTTGGTTCAGGTAGCAGAACCAGCCCATGGACAGTTTGCCGAGCTTACCAAACCAGGGCAGCCAGCTTTTTTCCGCCGAGCTCAGAGCCATTTGGGTGCTTTTCAGCATGCTAGTTCTCTCAATAAAACAATAGGGTTGAGAGACTCTAAGCAATGAGGGTGCCAAGCTTTACAAACCTTACATTTTCCTTTTTTATCATTTGGATAGGAAAGCGACATTTCCCTTGCAGGTATTGGTCCTACACGAGTCCACGCCCCACTCTGGCGCATCTCACCAACTTGGTGCAAATGATATAAATGAAATCAAGCAGCTCGTAATGCCTCAAGTGGGTGCGCAGCTAAAAGTTGGCGGGACGCCAGTATGGCGGCTATGGGCACCAGTAGCGCACCACCCGCCATGGCCACCAAAGGCAACCACCAAGCCAGCGCAAGCTCGAAATTGAAAACCTGACGCGCCAGTACCTCACCCACCAACAAACAGCCCAGCGATGCGATCAAGCCGGCCAGCGCGCCCACTACCGCAAACTCAACCCATAAGGCCTGCTGCAATTGCTTTTGCTGCGCGCCCAAGGCGCGCATGATCGCCAACTCCTGACGGCTTTCATCTAAAACATTGGCCAAGGCCGCATACAGCACCACCACACCGGCTGCCAAGGTGAACAGGAAAACGAACTGCACCGCCTGCGCAACTTGCGTAATCACTGCGCGCAGTTGCTTGAGTATCGCGCCAACGTCAATCACAGTGAGATTGGGAAAACGCTGCACCAGCGTACTGACAAAGCTTTCCTGCGCATCCGGCAGGTGAAAACTGGTGATCATGCTTTGCGGATTTTTCTCCAGAACACCCGGTGGCGTCAGTACAAAGAAATTGACACGCATCGAATCCCAATCCAGTTTGCGCAGGCTGCTGATACGCACCGGCACAGGCGTACCGGCGATATCAAATTCAAGCATGTCACCCAATTTGAGCTTGAGGGTTTTGGCCAGCCCATCCTCGACCGAAGCCTCATCCTTGGCATTGGCAGCAAACCACTGACCTGCAGTCAGACGATTACCGGACGGCATATCTGAGCGCCAGGACAAATTGAATTCGCGCTCGACCAGACGCTGTGCCCTCTCATCCGGATAGTCGGCGGCGCTGATGGCACGACCATTCACACGCATTAGGCGCGCGCGAACCATCGGTGCAAGCTCGGCACTTAAGTTGGCCCTGGAAAATTCCTTGCTGATCTCACTCGCCTGATCGGGCTGGATATTGATCACGAAACGATTTGGCGCATCCGCTGGTGTGGCTTTACGCCAGGCATCCAGCAATTCGCCACGCGTTACCGTGAGCAACATGATGGCCATAAAACCGAGAGCCAGGGCCACCACCTGAATCGTATTGGCATTGCGATGACGTAGCAAACCCGCGAGTGCATAGCGCCCACCAAAACCATTCAGCAACTTCGGCAAGCCGCGCAAACGGCTGAGGCCAGTAATGCCCAACCACGCCAGCAAGGCAAACACGCAGACGGCGCCAGCAAAGCCACCGACCACATACAAGCCGAGCTTCAACTCGCCTGCCACCCACAACATCAGCCCGGCGAGCAAGAAGCCACAGAGCAAGTAACCCACGACCAAGCCCTTCCCTGGCGCCCCCAGCTCGCGGCGCAATACACGCAGCGTTGGCACTTGGCGTAGTTGCAGCAAAGGCGGCACCGCAAAGCCAAACAGAAGCAAGCCTACTGCCATGCCTTGCAAGGCAGGCAATACCGAAGGCTGTGGCAACTCGCTCGAAACAAACTGGGCCAAGACCGCATACAAGGCGTAGTGCGCGACATAACCGAGCACACAGCCCAATGCTGAGCCGAGCAATGAAAGCAGCGCAAACTGGGCAATAAACACGCGCAGCAAGGTATTCTGGCGCGCACCGAGGCAGCGCATCACTGCGCACGGATCAAGATGGCGTTGCACATAACGACGTGTGGCCAAGGCAATCGCAACGGCTGCAAGTACTACCGTCAGCAAGGCCGACAAGCCGAGAAATTTTTGCGCCCGATCCAAGGCCTGGCGCATTTCAGGTCGTCCATTCTGTGCGTCCTCAATGCGCTCACCCCGGCCCAACTGCGCATTGGCAAAATCCCGATAACGCTCTAGTGCATCGGCATTCCCGGCAAAGAGCAAACGGTAGGTCACACGCGAGCCGTTCTGAATCAACGCGGTGCTGGCCAAGTCATCCAGATTCAACATCAGCCGCGGTGCCAGACTAAAGAAGTTCATGCCGCGATCCGGTTCCAGCATCAAGATCGCTGCGATCTTGAGATGGCGCTCACCGAGCTGAATTTCATCGCCGACTTGTACATTCAGGCTCGTCGCCAGACGCGCATCCAGCCATACGCTACCGGGTTCAGGCACGCGATGCGTAAGCTGCTCCGATGCATTCAGCGCTGCGGCAATTTTCAATGAGCCACGCAGGGGATAGTCTGCCGTGACCGCTTTGACCTCAGCCAGCATGGCGGCATCACCATGGCTGACCATACTTGGAAAAGTCTGCGTCTGCGCCGACTTCAAGCCTTGGGTGCTGGCCTCTTCCAAAAAGGAACTCGCCCAAGGGTGATCGGAAATAAGCAGCAGATCCGCGCCCAGCAATTGGTTGGCTTCCTGGGCCAAGGCGCGCGTGACACGGTCAGTAAAGAATCCGACCGCTGTCAGCGCACCTACGGCAATAACCAAGGCAGCAAGCAATAGGCGCAACTCGCCGGCACGTGCATCACGCCACAACATACGACCGGCCAGTTCTAGCATGGCTATGCTCCGTTATGCTGCTAACAAACTACGTGTGAGGGTATAGACTTAGAGCGAACGGATATGTTCAATCGCCTGCTCGATCCGATCAAGCGCCACTACTTCCATACCCTTGATGGCTTGACGCGGTGCGTTGGCCTTGGGGATGATGGCATGCGTGAAGCCCAGTTTGGCGGCCTCCTTGAGGCGCTCCTGACCGCGCGGTGCGGGTCGGATTTCGCCAGCCAGGCCGACTTCACCAAACACCACCAGCTTGGACGGCAAAGGTTTGTTGCGCAGGGAAGAAACAATCGCCAGCAATACTGCCAGGTCAGCCGCTGGTTCGGTAATCTTGACGCCACCGACAGCATTGACGAAGACATCCTGATCGAAACAGACAACCCCTGCATGGCGATGCAATACCGCCAGCAACAAAGCGAGCCGGTTCTGCTCCAAGCCCACAGACAAACGACGCGGGCTGGGTGAATGTGCAGCATCAACTAGCGCCTGAATTTCCACCAGCAAAGGACGGGTACCTTCTTGCGTCACCATGACGCAGCTACCCGAGACTTGCTGCTCGTGTTGCGACAGGAACAAGGCCGATGGATTGGACACGCCGCGCAGACCCTTGTCGGTCATGGCGAACACGCCTAGCTCATTGACGGCACCAAAGCGATTCTTGAAGGCACGGACCAGGCGAAAACTGGAATTGGTATCGCCTTCGAAATACAAAACGGTATCGACGATATGTTCCAGCACACGCGGTCCGGCCAAGGAACCATCCTTGGTGACATGACCAACCAGAATGATCACGGTGCCGCTTTGCTTGGCAAAACGCGTCAGTTGTGCCGAGCACTCACGCACCTGAGCAACCGAGCCCGGCGCAGAACTGAGTTGATCCGACCATAGCGTTTGAATCGAGTCGATCACCGCCACGGCGGGACGTTCGGCATCCAGCGTAGCCAGAATTTTTTCCAGATTGATTTCGGCAAACAGTTGCAGGCCTTGTACCGGCAACTGCAAACGGCTGGCGCGCAAAGCGACTTGCTCACCCGACTCTTCGCCGGACACATATAGAACCTTTTGGCCGATTTGCGAGAGTTGGGAGAGAGCTTGAAGCAATAGAGTCGACTTGCCGATGCCGGGGTCGCCACCAATCAGTACCACACCACCCGCAACCAGACCACCGCCCAGCACGCGGTCGAACTCCTCGATGCCGGTTGCCTGACGCGGCTCTTCGCGCGGCTTAATGG
>DATJIB010000056.1:0-6326 GCA_035493575.1 Rhodocyclaceae bacterium
TATCGCGCCACTTTTCTGGGGCAGTACATTGACCCTGGCGGCCGGCATGGCGATCTTTCTGCTCTTAGCAGTATCCGTCTATGTCAGCGGTCAATTGCGCACCTGAAACCTGAGCACAGCTGATACGATTCGTATCTTTAAATTCTGGAGCCGGTTCATGGCAAAAACTGCAAACTTCAATTGGCGATTTTTCCGTGCCGGCGGCTTTGACCAGGTTCGTATCGATAGCAGCGATGAACTGCTTGCCATCAAGAATCTGGACCAGAAACTCTGGGTCGCGCTGGCCTGCCCGACCAAGGGCATTGAGTTTGACGAGCGCACTCTCAGCCTGATCGACACCGATCAAGATGGCAGCCTGCGGGCGCCGGAGCTGATTGCAGCTATCGATTGGGCGGCCGCGCGCTTGGCTGACACCAGCGTATTGGCCAAGGATTTGCCAGGGCTGCCGCTCACCGCCATTCGCACCGACACGGACGAAGGCAAAGTCCTCGAAGGCACGGCGCAAAGCCTGCTCGCAGCACTCGGCAAGATGGGCGAATCCGTCATTACGGTAGAAGACGCCAGTAGCGGCGAAGCCCAATTCAAGACCTTGCCGAACAATGGCGACGGCGTCATCGATGCCAATGACTGCGGTAATGAGGAACTCGCCGCCGCATTGAACGACATCGTCGCCACCCTCGGTGGCGTGGCCGACCAACGCGGCGGCACCGGCCTGGATCGCGCCACGCTGGAACGTTTTTTCAATACCGCCCGCGCCTTGGTTGAGTGGCACAAAGCCAATGTCACCGAAGCCAGCGCCATCGCTCATGCAGCTGTCGCAGCCATTGCCGACAAGGTAGATGATTTCTTTGTGCGCAGCCGCCTGGCCGCTTTTGATGAGCGCGCCGTTGATGCCGTCAATAGCAGCAATGAGCAATTGGCTCTGATCGGTGCGCAGAGCCTGAATGAAGAGAATGCCGGCATTGCCTCCTTACCGCTGGCCCGCATCAGCGCCAATGGTGTGCTGCCTTTGCTCGACGGCGTCAATCCGGCCTGGGCGACACGCGTCGCTGCTTTGCGTAGCCACGCCATCGTGCCGCTACTCGGTGCACGCGATGTCCTGACAGAGAACGACTGGTATGCGCTCAAGGATAAGCTCGCGGCACGCACCGCCTGGGAAGCCTCCAAGCCAGACCATGTGCTCGACAGCATGCCTTTGGCACGCATCGAAGAAATCCTGGCTAGCAATGCCGAAGCGCAACTGACTGACTTGATCGCTGCCGACGAAGCGCATGCGCCACAAGCCGCGGCCATCGCCAGCGTGGAGCGGCTGGCGCGCTATGTGCGTGACCTGCTGACACTCGCCAATAACTTCGTCGCCTTCCGCAATTTCTACACCCGTCAGGGCAAGGCCACTTTCCAGGTCGGCACCTTGTATCTGGATAGTCGTAGCGCCGAACTGGTCATCGCCGTCAATGATGTCGCGCGTCATGCCGCCATGGCAAGTCTGGCTCGCCTCTTCATTGTCTATTGCGATTGCGCGCGCAAAGATGCAGCGGGCGTGGAACACAAGACCACCATCGCCGCGGCCTTCACTGCCGGCGATTCGGATCAGTTGATTGTCGGTCGCAACGGCGTGTTCTACGACCGCAAGGGCAATGACTGGAACGCCACCATCACCAAGGTGGCCGATCACCCCATCAGTTTGCGTCAGGCATTCTGGAGTCCCTACAAGCGTCTGGTGCGCATGATTGGCGAGCAGGTGCAGAAACTTGCCGCCAGCAAGGCTGCCGCGATTGAGACCAAGATCGATGTCGTTGCAGCCGATGCGGGCAAACATGTCGCGGCACCACCTGTTGCGCCAGCAGCTCCACCAACACCCTTCGATGTCGGCAAGTTCGCGGGTATCTTTGCCGCGATTGGTCTGGCGGTAGGCGCGATTGGCACAGCACTGGCTTCCATGCTCAGTGGTTTGCTGGGACTCGCCTGGTGGAAAATTCCACTGGTCTTTCTGGGCCTGATCCTGATCATCTCGACACCAGCCGTGATCCTGGCCTGGTTCAAACTGCGCACGCGCACCCTCGGTCCTCTGCTGGATGCCAATGGCTGGGCCATCAATGCACGTGCACGCATCAATATTCCATTTGGCACTTCGCTGACGCAACTGGCCAAACTGCCCGAAGGCGCGCAGCGCTCGCTCAAGGATCCGTATGCCGAGAAGCGTACGCCTTGGGGCTTGTATCTGCTTCTGCTCGCCGTTATCGGCGGCGCCATCTGGTGGCTGTATTTCCGTTAATCCAACCTTAATCACTCCAAGTCTGCTTTATGAAATTCCAGATTATTCCCGTCACGCCTTTTCAACAGAACTGTTCATTGATCTGGTGTGAAACTACCATGCGTGGCGCGGTCGTTGATCCCGGCGGCGACCTGCATAAGATCATCGATGTGATCGAAGCCAAGGGCGTCACGGTTGAAAAAATTCTCGTCACGCATGGCCATCTTGATCATGCCGGCAAGGTGGCCGAACTGGCGCGCCTGTTGAATGTAAAAGTCGAAGGCCCGCATCGCGATGAAGTGTTCTGGCTGGAACGCCTGGGCAACGAACAGGGACGTATGTTTGGTTTTCCGCCGGGTGAAGTTTTCACGCCAGATCGCTGGCTGGAAGATGGAGACACCGTTACGGTAGGCAACGAAACCCTGCAGGTCTTTCATTGCCCTGGCCATACGCCGGGTCACGTGGTGTTCTATAGCCCGACTGCGGAATTGGCGATGGTCGGAGATGTATTGTTCCGTGGCTCAATCGGGCGCACCGATTTCCCCAAGGGCAATCATGCTGATTTGATCAACGCGATCCGCAGCAAGCTATTTACCTTGCCGGATGATGTGGAATTCATTCCTGGCCACGGGCCGATGTCGACAATCGGTGACGAGAAAGAAAGCAATCCTTTCGTCGCAGACAAAAAGTTCGGCTAAAGCCTACTCCTCGACACCCAGGCTCATCATCCAGCCTATCGCTTCGGTCAGACACAGATTCAGCGTCTGCTGACCGAGGCGGCTACCCATATTGGCGAGCATATTGCCGGCGGCATCGATATCGTTGTTGTCGTAATGTTCGACTAATTCGAGCAATTGCCCTAACTGGCCGGCGTGACTTTCCAGTGCATCACGCACATCGTTGGAAACAGAAATCTGCGCCAGAATTTCTGCCATCGGCATTTCCAGCGCTGCTGGCATCACCGACAACAGGCCAACGATAAACGCCGGATCACACATCTGGGGCCGAGCCGGATAACAGCGCTGCACCAGAAGCTCGAGAAAATGCCCACGCAGTGCTGCCAGCTGCATCAATGGATTGTTGCGTATGCCGGTGCTGCCATCGGGATGGGCAAACAGCAATAGCTGCAACCAGCGTGACAACTGTTTGCGGCCCAGCACTGTAATGGCCTGGCGCACCGAAGTAACACGTGAGGCGGCGCCCACGCCAACCGAATTGGTCAGACGCAAGAGATTGGCGACCAGGGCTGGCTCGCCCTTGATGACACTTTCAATCTCATGGGTTTCAGCTTCGTCGTTGAGCAGCTTGATCAGGCGCACCAGGGTTTGCGTGGCAGCGCCGAGCTTGCGGCCCGACACCAGAACCGGTCGAGCGAAGTAGTAGCCCTGGAAAGCATCAAAGCCCAAGCGCTCAGCCAAGGCATGGGAGGAAGGAGTTTCAACCTTATCGGCAATCAGGCGCAACGACGTCGTGCGCAATTGCGCCACGATGCCCGCCAGGATTGTTTCGTCCACGCCCTCGACATCGAGCTTGGCATAGCTTGCCAGTGCCAGTAGTGGACGCAGTGAATTGGTCACGCCGTCGCAGCCCGTTACTGCAAATTGATAACCAGCGCCATTCAGATCCCGGCAACGCTCCAGCACTACAGGCGAAGACGCCAAGTCGGCATCCAGTTCAAAGACGACATGGGTGGCGGGCAGTACCTGGATCAGGTCGTTGCAGAGAAAATCAGCATCGACGCGAATAAAAGCCAGCTGTGTGCCCAGCGCCTGGGCCACACCGAGTTCGGCATAGGCGCTGCACACCACGTCTGCTGTGGCAGCGGATAGCGTGGCCCCGACCGGTAGTATTGCTGCAGTCGGGCGGAACAGGAGTTCATAGCCTATGGTGGCCTGGCTACGATCGAGAATGGGCTGCCTGCCTAAAAACAGGCTATCGCCATTCGACGTGATGCTATTCATGGCTTGCTTATCCTTGTTGGCGCTCCAAGCTATCTGCAAGCTCGGGGCGAGCTAACTTCATTTTATGTGTATTTCATAAATCCGTGCTTGCAATCTTCATTTCTGCGAGAAAGGTGATTTGCCGGCGTGGGCCAGTTAAAATAGCGCCTGCCCTGAATCGTATTACTAGGACTGCCTCGCTATGACCTCTAAAGCATTGACCCATCTGCTCGACAACAACCGCTCTTGGGCGGATAAACGCGTCGCTGAAGACCCGAGTTACTTCAGTCGTCTCGCCAATCAGCAAAACCCTGAATATTTCTGGATTGGCTGCTCCGATAGCCGTGTCCCTGCCAACCAGATTACCGACCTTGACCCGGGCGAAGTGTTTGTCCATCGCAATGTCGCCAATATCGTGGTCCCCAGCGACCTCAACTGTCTGTCTGCAATGCAGTTCGCGGTGGACGTGCTCAAGGTCAAGCACATCCTGGTGGTCGGTCACTATGGCTGTGGCGGCGTGCGTGCAGCACTGGAAAACCAGCGTCATGGTCTGGTCGACAACTGGCTACGCCACATCAAGGACGTACGCGACAAACATATCGTGACGCTCGATAACGCTGCGCCAGAGGCCCGTGTTGATCGCCTGTGCGAACTCAATGTGATCGAGCAAGTTGTGAACGTGTGTCAGACCACCGTGTTGCTGGACGCGTGGCAACGCGGTCAGCAAATCACCGTGCATGGCTGGGTCTATGCAGTGGGTGATGGTCTGGTGCGTGAGCTGGGTATGAGCGCATCTTCACCAGAGGAAGCAATTGATGCTTATCACTCGACCCTGGCGCGCGTGCACAAAGCCTAAACCCGAGGCCTATGGTTTGCTGACGACTTTCTTGTTGGCAGCATAGGCCCAGGGGAAATCCTGAATAACGCGGCCGGCGACCAGATTGGCGCCGGCACGCAAGCCTTCGGCAGCGATTTCGGGCTGGCGCATCAACTTGGCATACGAGCCAAATTTGTATGAGTTGGAAGCTGGCACCAAGGCTTTCTCACCCCAGAAGGGCTGCGCGCCATAGGCAATGCGCACGTGGTAAATCGGCTGATTGCTCGGCCGACCGTAAAGCACAGCTTCAACTGACAATGCTGGGCTATACGCATTCACGCCGACGGTTGAAATATAGCCTGAACGCACAATACGTAAATCCAGAACGGCGTCGGCTTTGACATCAAGCGTAGCTGGATCAAATTGTGGACGACCTTCCGTCATCCAGCCATCTGTCCATTCGGACTCAATATTGGGGCCGCGCGTATCCGGCAATCTCACTACGCTATAACCCATGCTGGTCAGATACTCGGCAACACGATCGGTCAGCAGTTTTCCGACCAATAGATTCTGGCCGCGCAGCATCGTATTGAAATCTTCGCGCTGAAAATCGAGATCCGCTTCTTTCAGCAACTCGCCCGTCACGCCCAAGGCCGTCAGCGGCGAGATGTAGTTGTAGATCATGTGCTGCGATGGTTCGCGCACATCCAGCAAGGCAATGGTGCGTACGCCTTCGAACTTGGCTTTTTCCGGTTGCACCGGCTTGGAGGTGCATGCCGCCAACATGAGCACACAAACCATGCCCAGTACGCGTGGCACGGCCACTGCAAGCCCACTTAATGAAGCTCGCAGCGGCGCAAACGTCATAGCAGAACCCGCTCAATCCCGCCGTTATTGGCGGCATCAACGTAATCCTTCATCCAGTTGTCACCGAGGATAGCCTTGGCCATTTCCACGACGATGTAATCGGCCTTGGTCTCCGAATCATTGTCGTAGCGTGACAAGCCCTGCAGACAGCTTGGACAGGAGGTGAGAATTTTCACATCTCCGGTGAAACCGTCTTCACGCAGCGCCGCGGCACCCTTCTGCATTTCTTCCTGCTTGCGGAAGCGCACTTGTGTCGAGATATCCGGACGTGTCACTGCCAGCGTGCCGGACTCGCCGCAACAGCGATCCGACAAGGCCACCGGTTGCCCCATCAGCGTATTCACCGTCTTCATCGGGTTATACGTCTTCATCGGCGTGTGGCAGGGGTCGTGATACATGTAACGCGTACCGCTGACACCATCCAGCTTCAGGCCCTTCTCCATCAGAT
>DATJIB010000057.1:0-3498 GCA_035493575.1 Rhodocyclaceae bacterium
ACCCTTGTGTAAGGGCTTAAAGCCACTACCGTGTAAATACTCTCGTACAGCTAGTAACTCTTGATGGTTCAAAACGCGGTTCGACTCTTTCTGTTCAAGAATAAGCGACTGCACAAGTGCGTCATAGGCTCGAGCGCTAAGCCAGGCGCCTCCAAACTTTCTATGGCCCAAGGCCCGACGGAAACAGTAATAAGTCACGAGGCAGGCGACAATTAGCAGAAAAATGCCCGACCCCAACCAGATGTTGTATTGAGCGGCGAAAGGCAACGATTGCCACCAAGTTGTTATCGCCTGAAAAAGAGAGTTAAAGTCCATTCTCGAATTATATACATGAGACAACCAAGGGCGACTGGTGTCAGTTTTAACGTTTCAACCAATCAAGTATGTCTCTCAAGCCGTCGTCCATACCGCGACAAAACAAAGCACCCCAGCCAATACACCAGCGCAATAAACAGATAGCCATCCAGCGCAAACGGTCGCCACTTGGGATCGCCATCCACCGCCAGGCCCAGCGCACCCGTCAGCTCAAACAGCCCTACGATAATCACCAGCGAAGTATCCTTGAACAAGGCAATTGCGCTGTTCATCAAGGACGGCAATACATTGCGTATGGCTTGCGGAATGACGATGAAGCGTTGCACCTGCCAGTACGACAAGCCCAAGGCCTGGGCCGCTTCGTTCTGGCCTTTGCGTAGCGCCAGCAGACCGCCGCGTATCACTTCGGCCATATAGGCTGCGGCAAACAGGATGATGCCGACCAGCACGCGAAACAGTGCGGCCACTTCCCAACCCTTGGGCATCAAGAGCGGGAACATGAAGGCGGCCATGAACAGCACTGCCACCAAGGGTACGCCGCGTATCAGTTCGATAAACACTGTGCACAAAGCACGCACTGCCGGCAGCTGACCGTTACGCCCCAGCGCCAACAACACAGCGACTGGGAATGCACCGGCCAGACCAAAAATTGTCAGCAGCAAGGTCAACGGGAAGCCACCCCAGCGTGGTGTGTCGACAATGCTCAAGCCCAGCACGCCACCCTTGAGCAGCAGCAAGGTCAAACTCAAACCGCCTATCCAGGCATACAGCAAAGTCTTGCTGCGCAAGCGCGCCACGGTGCTGGCGCCTAGCAAGGCCAGCATCAAAAGCGTACCTATCAGCGGTCGCCATTGCTGGTCTTGCGGATAACGGCCAAACAAAATCAACCGATACTTTTCAGTCACCACGCCCCAGCATGCGCCGGTGCCATCGAGTGCATGACACGCCACGGCATCGGCACGAAACACGGCGCTCAGCACCGCCCAGTCGAGCAGATGCCACGCCGCCCATAGCAGGATCAGCGACAGAATCACATTGCCCAGGCTCAGCCATTGCGGGGGCTTGCTCATCAATGGCCTCCTGCCTGGCGATGCAGCAAGCGCGCATGCCACAGCGCCATCAAGGCGGCGGTGAGCAAGGACAGGAACAGATACACCGCCATGATGATGGCGATGCATTCAACCGCGTGGCTGCTTTGATTGAGTGCCGTGTCGGCCACCGCTACCAGATCGGGATAACCGATGGCGACGGCCAGCGAGGAGTTCTTGAGCAGATTGAGCAGCTGGTTAGACAGCGGCGGGATCATGCTGCGCAATGCTTGCGGCACGATCACAAAGCGCAGCGTTTGCACTTCGTTCAATCCCAAAGCGACAGCGGCCTGCGTTTGCCCGCGCGACACGGCAATGACGCTGCCGCGCACGGTCTCGGCAATATAGGCACTAGTGTAGAGGGTCAGGCCAATCGCAACGGCAATAAATTCCGGCGTCAGCATGGCACCACCGCTGAAGGTGAACACGCCCAGTACCGGCGCTTCAACTTGCCAGCCTTGCGCAGTAGAAATCAGCCACGGGAAGGCCAGACCGCTTTTACTCAGCCATACATCCGGCGCCAGTTGCCACGCTTCGTGCGGCAATGGCAGGCGACCAATCAACAGCACGTAGACGATCAGGAGTTGCAGCAGCAGCGGCACATTGCGAAAGACTTCGACATAGGCTTCGCACAGCTTGGCGAGAATAGGATTCTTCGCCAGTTGCCCGAGGCCCAGCAGACCGCCGAAGATCACGCTTGCGATCATCGCCACCAGGGCCACGCGCACGGTGTTGAACAAGCCCACCGCAAAGGCCCGCGCATAGGTGTCGGTTGCGTCAAACGGCATCCAGCGATCGCCGATATCAAAACCAGCGCGCTGCAGCAGAAAACCAAAGCCCGGCTCCACGCCCAGCGCACGCATCTTGGTCGTGACAATCGAAACCAGTGCAGCGGCCAGCAATAGCAAAGCGCCAACGATGGCGGCCTGGATGATGAGCTGGCGCGACTTCATACCTTTAGCGCAGTGGTGGTGAATACATCACGCCACCGTCACGCGGCAATGCATTGATGCCGCGTGGCAGTTTGAGCAAGGAGCCTTCGCCGACATTGCGCTCGAACATTTCGCCGTAATTGCCAACAGCCTTGATCATGCGATAGACCCACTCCTTGTCCAGGCCCAGCGGCTTGCCGACATCCTCGCTCACGCCGAGCAGACGTTGCACAGAAGGATCGTCGGACTTGCGCATGGCATCAACGTTGGCTTGCGTAATACCTTTCTCTTCAGCCTCCAGCAGCGCATACAAGGTCCAGCGCACAATCGCGAACCAGCCTTCGTCACCACGTCGCACCACTGGCCCCAGCGGCTCTTTAGAGATGCGCTCGGGCAGCACCACATAGTCTTCCGGCTTGCCCGAATCATTGGCGCGAATGCTGGCGAGCGCAGAAGCATCAGCCGTGAAGGCCTGGCAGCGGCCACTGAAGAAAGCCTTCAATACCGCACGCAGATTCTCGAACATCAAGGTCTTGATCTGCAACTTGTTGGCGCGGGCGTATTCGGCGATATTGCGCTCGGTGGTGGTGCCGGTCTGCACGCACACTTCGGCTCCATTCAATTGCTTGGCCGATTTGATCTTCAAGCGTGTGGGCACAAGAAAGCCCTGCCCATCGATAAAGGTATAGCCGGCATAGACCAGACCTTGCCCGGCATCGCGGCCCAGGGTCCAGGTGGTGTTGCGGGAGAGCACATCGATCTCGCCGGACTGCAGCGCAGTAAAGCGTTGCTGCGCATTCAGCGGCGACCAGCGCACCTTGTTTGGGTCCTTGAGCACCGCTGCGGCAATGGCGCGGCATACATCCACATCGATGCCCTGCCATTCGCCCTTGCTATCACTGGCGGAGAAGCCAGCCACCCCGGTGCTGATGCCGCACGCCAGCTGGCCGCGCTCACGCACGGCATCCAGAGTCTTGCCCGCATGGGCAGTACCAGACAGGAAAAAGACGGCTATCGCCAGCAGAATACTTTTCATAGGATGCAACAATAGCAAAAATGCCATCCTCCTAGCCCCCTTCCCGAGGGAAGGGTGTAACTAAAGTTCGTCGCAGCAGCGGCGCCACTCCATATTTGTATCGCTGCCCATGTGATATGGTTTAGCC
>DATJIB010000058.1:0-2892 GCA_035493575.1 Rhodocyclaceae bacterium
ATGCCGAGCGCGTTTTCGCCTGTCTCGATGCACGTATGAATGAGGTCTATGTCGCTGCCTATGTGCGCGAACGGCCCGATGTATTCCGTAATGAGATGGCGCCCGCGGTTTCACCGCCAGAACTGGTGCAGGCCCCTCCCGGTGCCTGGACTGCAGTGGGCGATGGCTTTGCTGCCTACGGCGCGACCCTGCAGGCAAAGTTTCCCGTTTCCAATGCCGGTATCCAGCCGACCGCCGAGGCCGTTGCGCGTCTTGCTGTGCCACGCTTCACGCGTGGTGAAGGCGAGTCGGCGATTGCGGCGGCGCCGCTGTATGTGCGCGATAAGGTGGCACTGACGACAGCCGAACGACTTGCTCGCGGAGGCGCCAAGTGATTGCCTTTGTGCCCATGACGGCGGACAGCGTGCACGAGGTACAGGCGATTGAAGCGGTCGCGCATGAGTCTCCGTGGACTGCGGGTAACTTCACCGACTCGCTGACGGCTGGACATGTTGCAACACTGATGCTGACCGGTAATTCGTTACTTGGCTATGCCGTCGTAATGCATTTGCCGGATGAGGCCGAGTTACTTAATATCACCATCGCGCCGCCGTATCAGCGCCAAGGGCTGGGCGAGCAATTGCTGAGTCAGGTGTGCACAGCCGCACATGCGCAGGGGGCGCTACGCATGTTTCTGGAGGTGCGCGCTTCCAATCTGGCAGCGCACACGCTGTATAGCCATAATGGTTTTATCGAAGTCGGACGTCGTCGTGGTTACTATGCGGCGGCAAATGGACAGCGCGAAGATGCCATCCTGATGGCCAAAGACTTATGAATCCACAACGCGATCAGATTTTGCGCGAGCTTGGCCTGGGGCCGCAATGGCGCTTGCGCGAAGATGCTGAGCACGAGGTTGAGCTCGCTGCTACATCGGTGGCTGCGCCCAAGGCGGTTGCTGAAGCTATTGCCGAGGCCGTTATTGCAACAGCGGCATCACCCACACGCGTGGTTTCTACTGCATCGCTAACTTCGGCGGTTGATGTCAAGCATTTGAATTGGGATGACCTTGCGACGGCAGTCGCCGAGTGTCGTGCCTGCACCTTGTGTCAGGCGCGCAAGCAGGCGGTGCTGGGTGTGGGCGACAAGCAGGCTGATTGGCTGTTTGTGGGTGAGGGCCCGGGTGCTGAAGAGGACGAACGCGGGGAGCCTTTTGTTGGTCAGGCTGGCAAGTTGCTCGATGCCATGCTGGCCGCGATTGATTTGCAGCGTGGCAATAATGTTTATATCGCCAATGCCGTGAAATGTCGCCCGCCCAATAACCGCACTCCCGAACCAGAGGAAACAGCGGCCTGCAAACCGTATCTGGAACGTCAGATTGAGTTGCTGCAACCCAAACTCATTGTGGCCTTGGGACGGCCTGCCGCGCAGTCGCTATTGCAGCGTGAAGTCAAGATTGGTGAGGCGCGTGGCAAATTGTTTGACTACAAGGGCATTCCCCTGATCGTCACCTATCACCCGGCCTATCTATTGCGCAATTTGCATGACAAAGCCAAGGCCTGGGAAGACCTGTGTTTTGCACGCCGAACGATAGGCTGATTTAGTGCTGGCACTCGTCATCCAGATGGATGACATCATCATGTTCGCGCTGATTGGCTTCGTGGCGCTGTTTTATCAGAATCATCAGGCCAGCCACGAACAGGCCGAACAAAATAATGATCCAGTAGATATGCAGCTGTGCGCGGACCAGTAGCGCATAGACCGTAGTGGTGATGAGAATGGACAGATTCTCATTGAAGTTCTGCACGGCAATCGAATGACCCGCACCCATCAGCACATGACCGCGATGCTGGAGCAGAGCGTTCATCGGCACCACAAAGAAGCCGGACAGTGCGCCAATGATGGTCAGTAGCGTCAGAGAGACTGCCACCGGTAGTTGCAGCGCCAAATGGATTGGTTTGCCGAACATGACGAAGTGGTAGTTGGCGAGGGTGACGTCCGGGATGAAAGGCACCAGCGTCATGATGATGACGCCGACGCCCATATAAATGCCGAGCGGGATGACTCGTACCGATTTGCGCAGGGTAATCATGCGGGCCGCCATGATGGCACCCACCGCAACGCCCACCGCAACGACACCCTGCAGCATGCTGGCGTGAGCCAAATCCATGCCCAGTGCCCTTCCAGCCCACTCGATCACAATGAACTGCAGGGTTGCGCCGGCACCCCAGAACAACGTCGTAACAGCCAGCGAGATTTGCCCCAGCTTGTCACGCCACAGTAATGTCAGGCAGTGGGTGAACTCATGAATCAGATACATCGGATTCTTTTTCAGCGGCTTATGGTCGACGCCGGTATCCGGGATGTAGAGATTGAAAACGGACGCCAAAGCATAGAGGCCGCCGATGATGATGAGGTTCATCTCGGCCATGGTGTCGATGCCGGTATCGATAATTGGAAAATCGATATTCAGCAGGGCCGTGGAGATATCCGGTTTGATCAGGAGGCCGCCGACAACGGTGCCGAGGATGATGGCGCCTACCGTCAAGCCTTCAATCCAGCCATTGGCCACCACTAGCAGACGATGTGGCAGATATTCAGTGAGGATGCCGTATTTGGCTGGGGAGTAGGCCGCTGCACCAAGGCCAACAATGCCGTAGGCAATCAATGGATGCACATGAACCAGCATCAGCATACAGCCGAAGACCTTGATTCCATTGCTGATAAACATGACACGCCATTTGGGCATGGAATCGGCGAAGGCGCCCACGAACGCCGCCAGCGCTACATAGGAAACCGTGAAAAAGGTCTTGAGCAGCGGCGCATAGCTATCGGGGGCATGCATATCGCGCAGCATGGCAATCGCAGCGATCAGCAAAGCATTGTCGGCCAGCGCGGAGAAAAACTGCGCGGCCA
>DATJIB010000059.1:0-9026 GCA_035493575.1 Rhodocyclaceae bacterium
TGATCGACTGGTTTTCACCCAGTGGCCGCCCGATTCACTGCTTGCTGACCAAGTCGGACAAGCTGACGCGGCAAGATCAAACCAAAATTCTGAAAGAAGTGCGCGAGGCAGTCTCGGACTTTAATGGCCAGATTACCGTGCAGCTCTTTTCCAGCCTTAAAAAGACTGGGATGGAAGAGGTTGAAAAGGTGGTGGGCAGTTGGCTGACTGCTGATGGCGAGGCAGCACTGCGTCCTACAACCGAAGAGTAAAATGTGGCCAGCCCAGCGGGGTTTATTTTTTATGACGCCATAGTCACCTCCTTCCTGGGGAAGGAGGCCGGGAGGATGGCTAGCAATTGCCCAATGGGGTTTATTTTTATGGCGTTGCCATAAAAATAAACCCCCGGTCCAAGGGGAAGAGAGACCGGGGGCAGAACGCCTTGAACAAGTCGAACAAGGCACCCGCTCAGGGAGGGTAAGCGGGAGACGGTTGCTCACCATCTATCTCTAGGATAGAAAGCAATCTAGAAAGTTCCAGTCATTTGCCGACAAGTTTGGAAAATTAGTATGAATAGCTCATCTTCATTTCCCACTACCCGTATGCGCCGTATGCGCCGTGATGATTTTTCACGCCGTTTGATGCGTGAGCATGCGCTCACTGCCGCAGATTTGATTTACCCGGTGTTTGTACTCAACGGGCATAACCGCACCGAGAGTGTGGCCTCCATGCCCGGCATCGAGCGCATGAGTCTGGACCGCTTGTTGCCTGTGGCAGAGCGTGCCCTGAAATTGGGCATCCCTGCCTTGGCGCTATTTCCTGTAATTGATGCCGAGCAGAAATCATGGGGTGCCGATGAAGCCTGGAATCCCGATGGCCTAGTGGCGCGCGTGGTCGGCAAGTTGAAACTGGAGTTTCCTGAGCTCGGCATTATTTGCGATGTGGCGCTGGACCCCTACACGACGCATGGCCAGGACGGCTTGATCGATGCCGATGACCCACGCGGCTATGTGCTCAATGATGAAACATTGGAAGCTCTGGCCAAGCAGGCCTTATGTCAGGCCCAAGCCGGCGCCGATGTGGTCGCCCCGTCAGACATGATGGATGGCCGCATTGGCCGCATCCGCGCCGAGCTGGATGGCGCAAAGCAAATCCATACACGCATCCTGGCTTACTCGGCCAAGTACGCTTCCGCTTTCTACGGCCCCTTCCGTGACGCGGTAGGATCGGCTGGCAATCTGGGCAAGGGCAATAAATACACTTACCAGATGGACCCGGCCAACAGCAATGAAGCCTTGCGTGAAGTGGCGCTGGATATTGCCGAAGGCGCCGACATGGTCATGGTCAAACCCGGTATGCCTTATCTCGATATCGTGCGCCGCGTCAAAGACGAGTTCGGCGTGCCCACCTACGCCTACCAAGTCAGTGGCGAATACGCCATGCTCAAGGCAGCCGCCCAGAACGGCTGGATCGACGGCGAAGCCTGCATGATGGAAGCCTTGCTGGCCTTCAAGCGCGCTGGTGCCGATGGCATTTTGACTTACTGCGCGCTGGATGCGGCTGAGTTGTTGAAGTAAGACTGGCCCGTCAAACAAAAAAGCCCCGCGAATGTGCGGGGCTTTTTTTGTGGGTTCAGCTTAGCTCGCCAGCAATGTCCACTGCTGCGGCCATTGACCTAGCGGTTCGGTTTTGAAACCGCTCTTGACGAATAGATGCCAGCGGCCGAGCACATGTGCAATCAGCACGTTCGCGTGGGCGCCAAAATCGTGTTCAGCGGGCAGGGCACCTTGCGCGGCGGCAATGCGTAGGGATTGTTTGAGCGAGGCCTCGACGCGATCCATGATCTGGTTGATGCGCACTTGCAAACGTGGGTTTTCATGCACCAGTGCATCGCCAATCAGCACCCGCGTCAGACCGCGATTCTTTTGCGCAAAACGTAGCAGGCTGGCAACCACCAGCTCAACTTGTTGCATGCCTGACTCCTGGTCTTTCTCGACTTGGTTGATGACCGAGAAGATGCTGCTCTCGATGAACTCAATCAGGCCTTCGTACATCTGCGCCTTGCTGGCGTAGTGTCGGTACAGCGCAGCTTCGGAAACATCGAGTTTCTTGGCCAGCGCTGCCGTGGTGACTTTTTCGCTCTGAGGGGTCTCGAGCATTTCAGCAATGACTTGCAGAATCTGTAGCTTGCGTTCACCAGCTTTTGTTGCCATGTGAGCTCCCCCCGGAGATTGGTTTTACTTGGATTTGATCAGCGTACCGACGCCTTCATCGGTCAGAATTTCCAGCAGCAAAGCATGCTCAACGCGACCGTCGATGATATGCACGCTCTTGACCCCGCTGCGTGCTGCATCAAGTGCAGAGCCGATCTTGGGCAGCATGCCGCCGGACAAGGTGCCATCGTCGACCATGCCGTCGATATCTTTCGGCGTGATGCCGGTCAGCAGATCGCCGGCCTTGTTGAGCACGCCGGGGGTGTTGGTAAGCAGTACCAGTTTTTCAGCCTTGAGTACTTCGGCGATCTTGCCAGCCACCACATCGGCGTTGATGTTGTAGGTCTCGCCGTCGGCACCCACACCGATTGGTGCGATTACCGGAATGAAAGCCTGGCTGCCGAGCAGGGAGATCAGTGCTGGATCGATGGAAACAATATCGCCGACCTGGCCAATGTCGATCAGATCTTCAGGCTTGTCCTTGTTGGCCATCAGCAGCTTCTTGGCACGGATCATCGACCCGTCCTTGCCGGTCAAACCAACTGCCTTGCCGCCGGCCTGGTTGATCAGATTGACGACGTCTTTATTGACCTGGCCGCCAAGCACCATTTCGACCAGCTCCATGGTTTCGTCATCGGTGACGCGCATGCCCTGGATGAACTCACCCTTTTTTCCGACGCGGGCAAGCAGGTTTTCGATTTGCGGTCCGCCGCCATGCACTACCACCACGTTCATGCCGACTAGCTTCAGCATGACCACATCGTGGGCGAAGCTTTGCTTGAGCTTTTCATCGGTCATGGCGTTGCCGCCGTACTTCACGACAATGGTCTTACCGTGGAAGCGCTGGATATAGGGCAGGGCTTCGGCAAGAATGCCGGCTTCCTGTTGAGGGGTGATTTGAGCGGCCATGATGAATGCAGGGTGTGAGACGAATGAGATCGCATTCTACCTGCAGCCGCCCGCAAAAAGGCAAGCCGAAACAAGCCCATGTGCGGGCGGTAGCGCCCGCACATGGAAGTAACTGCTTACTGGATTTGCAGCGTCTTGCTGGCTGTGATGGCCTTCTTGGGCAGAGTCAGCTCCAGCACGCCATTGTTGTACTTGGCGTTGGCTTGGCCTTCGTCGATGTCCGTGCCGAGATCAAAGGTGCGTGAAACCTTGCCAAAATAGCGCTCGGTACGCAGCACGCGTTCGCCTTCCTTGATCTCTGTTGCTTGTTTTCTTTCAGCGCTGATGGATACAACTGAACCGTCGATGCTGACGTTGATGTCTTCCTTGTTCACGCCCGGAATTTCGGCATGGACCAGATAGCTGCTGTCCTGGGCTTTGACATCAATCTTGATGCTGGGAGTATCCGCATTCGAGCCGAGCTCTACCGGACGGACAAAAAATCCGCGGAAGAAGTCGTCGAGCGGGTCGTTGCGGGTAAAAGCGCGAGTCAGTGAGCTCATATCAAATCTCCTTTGGTGAGTAGGGAAGTTCCCTTAAGCAGGAAATAGGGGTACCCTCGCTTTTTTCAAGAGTCGAGGCGTAGCGTATTGATATGAATCAAGAAAGCACCCCACTCAACACCAACTGCCCCAAGTGCGGGGTAGATTTTTCCTGTGATGTCACGGCAGGGAGTACTTACTGTTGGTGCATGCAGGAGGCCAGTGTTCTGGCTGTCCCGTCGCCGGGCAGCGATGCCCGTTGCATGTGTCCCGAATGCTTGCGTTCGGTACGCGCTCAGCGCGCAGGAGTGTTTACGCCGTCCTGAGCCAGCATGTAGATGGCGTCACGGTTGCTCCAGGAAAAGCAGGTCTCCGCGGCTTCGCGCCAGGGTAGCCAGCGCGCATTGCAATGCTCATCGACGCAGTGCGTGACCGCCGTATCGGCTGGAACGCATACGCTGAAGACATGTTCGGTGTTGTGCGTCACGCCTTCCGGGTAGCGATCGCGCCATTGCAGGAAAATCTCGTAGCGATTGCTGAGATTCCATTCGACCAAGTCGACGGCCTGAATCTTCAAGCCGGTTTCTTCCCAGACTTCGCGGCAGGCGGTCTCAAGCAGAGTTTCGCCTGCCTCCTGACTACCAGTGACGGATTGCCAGAAGCCGGAGTGGTTCGCCCGTTCCAGCTGCAGGATTTGCAGGTCAGGGGTGTGTATCACCACCAGAACGGAAATCGGGATCTTCTTGCCCACTGGGATCAGATATTGGCGGCCTGGTCGACAAAGCACCAGAACGGCTTGTCCTGCTCGCGCCATTTGACGGCGGCTTCGGCGAAGACGTCGATGAGCAGATTGAAGTCGTTGTAGGCGATGTTGTAGATGTTGTGACTGTTTTCGAGTACGACCACATAGCCGGGGGCAGGTTGCCAACCCATGTCGCACAGACAGTCCATCAAGCCATCAAAGTTATTGCCATACCATTCCGGGAATTCCAGAGCGGTACCGATGAGCTGCAGCATTTCTTCGCGGTTACGTGCACCGCGCAGGTCGATGCGATAAAGCGCCTGCTCATTGGACTTGGCGGCGTTGACGATGTCATCGGCGGCGCCAGGAGGGGTTTCGAAAACGCCGGCAATATCGGCGTCGGCAAGAATGGCTTTGTAATCGGTTGTCATGGGGTGATGCGACGGAAGCTGTTGTAATGATCGGCGGTGTAATAGCGTTCGCTGCTACTGCCGGTGATGATGCGACGGGCGCCGCGGCTTTTTACGCCTGGAGTCGGCACCGTGTATTCGTGATAGTAGCCGCGCTTTTTCTGCGGTAGGCGTTTCTCGTAGTTGCCAAAAGTGACGCCGTCGCGGTCATAGGGAAATGGACCGCCGGCATCAATCAGACGTAGCGTAGTGCGGGCCTCTACAGGTAGCTCGGCAAACGTAATGCTGTCATCGAGCGCACTGGCTGGTCCGCAGACCAGCCAGATACCCAGCAGCAGTACGCGCAGACGCTGCCACATATTGCTTAGGCCTGCGGCGTGCCTGCTGGCGTGGTGTTGCGCAGACGAATATGCAGTTCGCGCAATTGCTTTTCATCCACGGCGCTAGGCGCATCGGTGAGCAGACATTGGGCGCGCTGGGTCTTCGGGAAGGCAATCACGTCACGGATCGATTCAGCACCGGTCATCATGGTAACGATACGATCCAGACCAAAGGCCAGACCGCCATGCGGAGGCGCGCCGTACTTCAGTGCGTCGAGCAGGAAGCCGAACTTGAGTTGTTGCTCTTCGGCATTGATACCGAGCGCATCGAAAACCTTGGCTTGCACGTCGGCCTTGTGAATACGCACCGAACCTCCGCCGAGTTCCCAGCCGTTGAGGGCGAGGTCGTAGGCCTTGGCCAGGCACTTGCCTGGATCGGTCTGCAGATATTCTTCGTGGCCATCCTTGGGTGAGGTGAATGGATGGTGGCAGGCGCTCCAGCGCTTGCCTTCTTCGTCGTATTCGAACATCGGGAAATCAACCACCCACAGCGGCTCCCAAGCCTTGCCATTGGTGTAACCCTTTTCGTGGCCGAGCTTGGTACGCAGGGCGCCGAGAGCGTCCAGCACTACCTTGGTCTTGTCGGCGCCGAAGAAAATCAGATCGCCGTTCTGGGCGCCGGTGCGTTCGATAATGGTCTTCAGCGCAGCTTCGTGAATGTTCTTCACGATAGGCGACTGCAAGCCGGTCTCATTCAGTTGGGTAACGTCATTGACCTTGATGTAAGCCAGACCCTTGGCGCCGTAAATCTTGACGAACTCGGTGTAGCCGTCGATTTCGCCGCGCGTCAGCACGCCGCCATTCGGCACGCGCAATGCGGTGACCTTGCCACCAGTGGTGGCTGGGCCGCTGAAGACCTTGAAGGCGACATCGGTGACGGCATCGGTGACATCGGTGAGCTCCAGCGTGACGCGCAGATCCGGCTTGTCCGAGCCGAAACGCGACATGGCTTCGGCATAGGTCATGCGTGGGAACGGCGCCGGCAGTTCAGTGCCGAGTGCTTCACGGAAGACAGTGCGAATCAGTTCTTCCATCATGGCGGTGATCTGGTCTTCGTCCATAAAGGACGTTTCCATATCGACCTGGGTGAATTCAGGCTGACGGTCAGCACGCAAATCTTCGTCGCGGAAACATTTGACGATCTGGTAGTAACGATCAAAACCAGCCACCATCAGCATTTGCTTGAACAGCTGTGGCGATTGCGGCAAGGCAAAGAACTGGCCGTCATGGACGCGGCTTGGCACCAGGTAGTCACGCGCGCCTTCCGGTGTGCTCTTGGTCAACATCGGGGTTTCGATATCGATGAAACCGTTTTGGTCGAGGAAGCGGCGGAAAGACATCGCGGTCTTGTAACGCAGCATCATGTTCTTCTGCATCTGCGGACGGCGCAGATCGACCACGCGATGGGTCAGGCGCACGTTTTCCGACAGATTGTCATCATCGAGCTGGAACGGTGGCGTCACCGAAGGATTCAACACTTCCAATTCGTGGCACAGAATTTCGATTTCGCCGGAAGGCAGGTTGGCGTTTTCAGTGCCGGCCGGCCGGCGACGTACTTTGCCGGTGACCTTGAGGACAAACTCGCCGCGCACATCTTCAGCAATCTTGAACATATCGGCGCGATCAGGATCGCATACGACCTGGGCCAGACCTTCGCGGTCACGCAGGTCGATAAAGATGACTCCGCCATGGTCGCGGCGGCGGTGGGCCCAGCCTGCGAGGGTGACGATCTGATCGACATGAGCGGCGTTAACGTGGCCGCAGTAATGGGTGCGCATGGTTCGGATTCCGTTGAATAAGTGCTGAAGCAATGGTTTTGCAAATTAACCCGCTATTTTACGCGTGGCGGCGGGGTTTTGCTTGGCTAGTACGCCTTGGCAGGCGTACTAGCGTTTTGGATGGGTCTATTGGGGCTGATTCAGGCTTGGCAGTTCCTCTTGGAGGGCCTTGCCTGGCGCCACTACACCCATGGATACGATGTATTTAAGCGCATCATCTACGCTCATATCGAGCACTTTGGTCTCGCTTTTCTTCACAAAAAAGAAGAAGCCGTTGACCGGGCTGGGGGCGGTGGGGATGAACACGCTGACGTATTCTTCAGCCAGCAAATCAGCCACTTCTTCAGCTGGCGTGCCAGTCTGGAAGGCGATCGACCATGCATCGGCATGCGGATAGCGCACCAATAAGACCTGCCGGAAAGCGTCGCCGCTACCGGAAAACAGGGTGTCGCTGACCTGCTTGACGCTGTAATAGATCGATTTGACCACAGGGATACGCGACAAAGCGCCTTCCCAGAAGCGCAAGAGCTGTTGCCCAATGATATTTGCCGTTATCAGGCCGGTGGCGATAATGATCACCACGGTCATGATCACGCCGATGCCAGGAATATAGACGCCCATTAGCGTTTCCGGGCGCAGGCTGTACGGGATCAAAAGTAGGGATTGATCCATGGTGCGGACGATCCAGCTCAGCACCCAAACTGTAATGGCCAAGGGCACCCAGATCAGGAGCCCTGTAATGAAGTACTTTTTAAGAGGTTTCAAGAGTTGCACTTAATGACAGGCGCAGCCAGTGCTGCAGGCGGCCGCTGCGGGCGCTGCGGTGCTTTCGGAACTGGTGGTGCTGGTTGCAGGAGTGCTGGTGCCGCCTTTGAAGTCGGTGGCATACCAGCCACTGCCTTTGAGCTGAAAACCAGCAGCAGTGACTTGTTTGGAAAAGTTTTCAGTATTGCAAGCCGGGCAGGTGGTGAGTGGGTCGGCACTCATCTTTTGCAGGACTTCTTTCTCATGGCCGCAGGCAGCGCAGCGGTAAGCGTAAATAGGCATAAGCATTCTCCAGCGAATTTGGACCAGATTGACGCCTAAACCCTTGGCATAAATCTAGTTTCTACTGGCTAATTATACCTTGGCTCTACCCAGCCCTAGCAAGTGCTACAGATGCGGGAAGAGCTGGTTGAGCTGCCCGCCATAGAACAGGGCGATCACGCCTGCAGCTGCCAAGTAGGGGCCAAATGGAATTGGCACGTCCCGACCGCGCTTGGCAAACACCACTAAAGCGATCCCAATCACCGCGCCAACACACGAGGAGAGCAGCACAATGATCGGCAGAAGCTTCCAGCCCAACCAGGCCCCCAGTGCCGCCAGGAGCTTGAAATCCCCGTAACCCATACCTTCTTTGCCGGTCAGGAGCTTGAAGGCCCAATACACCAGCCATAAAATCAAATAACCCGCCATGGCACCAATCACCGCACTAGGCAGGCTGGTGTAACTGGTGGTGGGAATCAGGTTGACCAGTAAGCCCGCCCACAACAAAGGCAGGGTGATGTCGTCGGGCAATAGCGTGGTGTCGAAGTCAATCATCGCCAGAGCAATCAATGCGGCGATGAAGAACATGGCGCTTGCCGCTTGCCACGTCGGCCCAAAGTGCCAGATGCTAAAGGCAAACAACAGGCCGGTTAGCCCTTCAATGATGGGGTAGCGCGGGCTGATTGGTGCTTTGCATGAGCTACATTTACCGCGCAATACGATCCAGCTGACAAGCGGAATATTTTCAAGCGCGGTGATTTGATGCGCGCAATGGGGGCAAGCAGAACGCGGCACGGCCAAGTTGTAGCGAGGGGTATCGACAGGCTCCTCATTGCGGAGCTCGGCACATTGCTCAGCCCAATCGCGCTCCATCATCTTGGGCAGACGGTGGATTACGACATTGAGAAAGCTACCTATCATCAAGCCCAGCAGCAGGGCGGCAAAACACCAGAAATCGAGCATATTGAAATTAACCGCCGATGGCCGCACCCATCTTGAAGATAGGTAGGTACATCGCGATCACCATGCCGCCAATCAGGGTGCCTAGGAATACCATGATGATGGGTT
>DATJIB010000060.1:0-4961 GCA_035493575.1 Rhodocyclaceae bacterium
CAAGCGTAAGGCTGGATCATCGACATAAGCCAGTATGGCTTGAATCAGTTGCTCTCTATCCTCTTTGGGTACCAGCCGGCCACACACGTTGTCCATGATCAATTCGGCCGGTCCGGCTGCGTGGGTGCACACCACTGCCAATTCACTCGCCATGGCTTCGGCAACGGCCATGCCAAAACTTTCCAGCTCGGCTGTATGCACGTAGATATCGGTTGCGGTGTAGAGGCCGGTCAAGTCGGATTGATGGCCGGCGAACACAACATGTTTGCTAATGCCCAGTTCAGCGGCAAGGTTTTTATAGTTATCCAGATCATCGCCACTGCCCACGTAGATCAAGCCTATGTTAAGCCCGGGCCTACACTGTCGCAATTCGGCAAAAATCTCCAGCAGGTAAGGAATGCGCTTGATTGGGCGTGCCTGCGCCACTGAAATCAACCAAATTTTTTGCGGGTCATCCGGCAGCCCAAACAGCGTGCTTGGGGGAGCGTCCGGCGTGAACTGTTCTGTATTGACGCCGTTGTGCACAATATCCAGATTCAGTTTTGGGATCTTGGCAAAGCGATGCAGGAAGTCGTATTGCTTGCGTGCATTGGCCAGATGCAGGCAGTGGATCTGCTTTTTGAAAGCACTGCGCAGCAGCCACTTGCTCCAGGCGGTCACAACGCTTTGGCGGCGATCCAGATCGAAACTGTCATTTTCAGTGGTCAAGGTGGCAATGCCGCAAGCCTGCAGATAGTGCGTCAGCTGGCTATTGGCCGGCTCACTCATCAGAAAGGCAACGCGGATATTGTTGTCACGAATGAACTGAAGCAATTTGTCATTTCTCAGATTGTTTTGATTGAAACAATCCAGCTCGACAGCCTGCATGTATTCCGGCTTATAGCTCGCTTGTCCTGTCAGCAAGGGATAGGCGGCATAGCACTGCAGGCGTGGCAATAAGGCCTGTGCAACCAGATCGCGCTGACGTGCAACATTGCGCCAGACATAGCCAATCGAATCTGGATATTTCATGGGGATAAGCACCCCTACCGGCGCGGGCTTGCCCTTGCGATTCCCCTTTCTACGATTGCCAATCAGGCTCAGCACTTCGTAGCGGAAGGGGTGGTCAAAGATGCGCAAACCTATCCACCAGGTAGGCGGCGCCAGCAGACCCAGGAGCAGAAAAATCCGATAAGGCGTTGTGTCAGCAGGCAGGGTTTCCTTGATAAGCAAGCCAAGGCTGAGCACGAGCAACGTGACATACAGACTTTTGACTTGTGCGTTTAAAAACTGCGTGGCCGGAAAAGCCAGAAATCTTGTCTGCAGCCAAATGTAGATCGGAATCGAGGCGATAGAACCGAGCAGCATGCCGTAGGCAAATGACAGCAGGGTGCCATCAAACATGACGAAGACAAGCAAACCGCGGCATACCAGCAGCGAGGCATTCGGGAATATGGCAAGGTAAGGGCGACCCACCGCAGTCAGCGTCGGACCGAGGAAGTGAACGGCCAAGGTCAATGCCGTAATCAGGCAGGTGATGGGTACAACTGGCACGCACTCCAGCCATTTCTCGCCATACAAGACAAAAATGGTTTCGTGCGCAAACATGGCGATGAGGGCGAGGGCCGGCCACGCCAACACGGACAGATAAGCCGAAGCGGTGACAAGCTGCTTGGTGACACTGCCGGTTTCGTGGAAGGTGCGTGACAGGTGTGGAAGTACCGCGTAATTGACGGTAGGCCCGGCCACCTGCATGAAAATATTGGCGGTGCCGTTAGCGCGGCTATACAGACCGACATCGCGGGGACCGCTGAGCTTGCCCAGCAGCAGATCCGCCAGAGCATTATTAAGAGCGGCCACCGAGTTGCTGAGCACGGCGCCCAGGCCAAAGCGGGTAACGCCGCGCCAGTGCGTGAACGAAGGCAGCCATGGCGCATTTTTGGGCCGGAAGGGCGCGTAGGCCAGCCCCGTCACGATGATGTTGATTAGGTTGGCCCAGGCCGAGGTCATATAACCAAAGTCGAGATAGGCCAGCAAGATTGAGCTGCTTGCATAAGCCATGGTGCCAAACACATTCACCATTGCCTGTTCTTTGGCCATCAGGTCGCGGGTCAATAATGCGTGGGTGACTGAGCCGAACGGGATGAAGATAAAACCCAGTGCCAGCACATGCATGACTTTACGAATGCCATCCTGGCCGTAGTAGGCTGCAGCCGGCTCACCGAGCAGATAGATGAGTAGCGCCAGCGACCACGAGCTGACCATCAATACACCTGAGGCAGCCTGGATTTTTTCCGGGGTCAGTTCCTTTTCTTGTTGCAGATAGGAACCGACACCGAAGTCACGGAAGATCTGTGCGATCGCGACCAGAACCGCCGAGATCGAAAAAATACCAATGTCTTCCGGCGAGAGCAGGCGGGCCAGAATCAGGGTGACGACAAAGTTTACGACCGTGGCGCCATTGGTCGAAAAAAATGTAATCAGCAGGGACGAACGTAAGCTGCTCATTGCGACATGAGCTTAGGCTTGGGCGGCGAGCAGTTGCTGGATGGTCAGCCTTGCCGTACGTTGATATTGGCTATTGATGAAACGCATGGAGCCGATGAAATGCAGGAAGCACGTTTGTGCCTGCAGCACATCCGGCGTGGCGTAATCAGGGAAGGGTAAGACCTTGGTGCGTTGTGCGTTGGCCACGAGATAGTTTGAGGTGACTTGTTCAGTGCCCCAGCGTACCCAGTTTTTGTTGAGCTTTGATGTCATGCGGCGCGAAAAGTCTAGCAGACGCTCACGCATTTCGGGATAAATCGGAAAGCCGGTGAAACCGGAGCAGCCCCGAACGTAAAGGCGATCTTCCGGTAGACCCAGCTGATCCATGGTGGCTTCGGAAAGGGTTTGCACATGCGCCGTCTCCGTCAAGTGAGGGCGAGCGTTGTTCGAGGTCGTGGCGAGGCTCAGTAACGATTGATTGCTCACTTCTCCCAGTACAAAACCGTCCTTGTTCTGAATGGCTTCCAGCACCCAAGGCACTGGCGCCGTGGTCACCGTATCTGCGTCCAGCTGAATGACGTAGCTGCTCTGCGCGTACTCGGAAATGGCATACAAGCGCTCCCAAGTGCCGCCACGCGGAATATCGGCATGAGTGAACTCATCGGCATGACGGAAGGTGATGTGCGGGATATGCTTGCTGATCAAGGCTTTGTCATCGGCCTCGATGGATGGATCGCACACCATCACAATCTGCTGTGGGTTGGCAAAGCGAGTGAATGAGTTGACCGCGAGCAAGTAGGGTAATACGTCGCGTTTATGCACCTGGGACAGCAAGGTGAATTCCAGTACGCCTTGCTTTAGCGGTGGGGTATCCAGAATCAATCGGATTTCACGATTGAAGTTAAAGCGAAAAAAGTCTCGCTTAAGGCGCTGGATAATTCGGGACCACAATGACATAACTACTCCTGAGTCTTTCACGGGTGCTGCGGTAATTCGAAGTACTTGAGAGGCTGCAAACTTTGCCGAGGTGTGGTTTTACTATGCGCAAGGCATAGGGTCAAGGCATTGTTTTAACTATGGGATTAGAGTCCGGGGCAACTGTGGCGGGGCGGATAAGTTTGCGTAGGACTTTACGCGAAGGTTTCTCGACAAAACGCCAGCAAAACCAGGTGGTGAAAGCGATTGCGACGATTAGACCAATAAATAAAGCAATCGGGTTGAGCGCGGTGTGGGCTTTGAGCCAGTTATGTACCTGAATCAAGGGCCAGTGGCATAAATACAGGGCGAAGGAGGCTTCGCCGAGTAGCATCAAGGGTGGCTGTTTGAGAAAGCGTACGGCGATGCTTTCTTCATCTATGACCGCCATGAGCAATAAAGCAAAACCAAACACAGCCATCCATCCCAGGTTCGGCGTGGCCCAGCTGAGGCCGATCACGACTAGTGCGGGTAGCAGGAATTGATTTCCTGTCTGTGCAGGTGCGGCGCTGACGTACTGCCAGATCAGGCAGCCGGCTATAAATTCGGTAAACATGCGCAGCAGACCAATTTTGCCGACATGATCCAGCGTGGCATGGCCGCTCAGCAGAATCAGCGCAACTGAGCCAGCGAGTAAGATCACAGCCAGTGGCAGACACAATTGAAGCGGCACCTTGCGTCGACACAGGATGGTGATCAAGGGGAAGGTAATGTAGGCCAACCATTCGGCACTCAGCGACCAGGTCGGCCCGTTCCACAAGGGCGCATCGCCCAAACCCCAGTTGTGAACCAGAAACAGACTGGCCAGGAAATGGGCAAAGTCCAGTCGTTGTGGATTGTTGTAGCGCGCCACGAAATCAGGCAGCAGCCAGACGGCCAAGCCGAACAGGCACAGGATGAAAACATGCAAGGGGTAAATTCGGGCCAGGCGCAGTTGCAAGAAGTGCCAGTGCTGAGCCAAGCTGTAATGGGGGAAATCGCTGGCATGGACATGACTGATGATGAAACCGCTCATCATGAAAAACAGATCCACACCCAGATAGCCCGATCGGATCAGGCTAAACGGCGTGTCGGGCAGCAAATGAAACAGCGTGACCCAAACGGCGCCTATACCTCTCAGGGCGGTCAGAGCCGGATAGTTAACGGCGGGGCGTGTCGCACTCATCAAGGCGCAGCCAGGCTTTGCAAGGCCCCCGGTGCCTGGACTCGACTCTTGAGCGAGGTGCTACTGGCGGGGTGATGGTATTCCCGCTGCGGTATGAGATTGACACCATTGGCGGCACTAGGCATCACATACTTGCCAAGCAGAGGAGAGTTCGCCTTGAGCCGGTAGTCATAGCGCGCGGCGCTGGCGACTTGATCCCAACTGGCATTCGGATTATTGGCGACCTGGCCGGGCAGGTTGGTATTCAACTTATTACGTGTCACCAGCAGATTGTTCAGGGCCACCAGTTTCTTGCCGCCATTTGGCAGCGCCAGAATATTGCCGCCGGCGGGGCGGTCGTCGGCGATGGTGTTGT
>DATJIB010000061.1:0-6250 GCA_035493575.1 Rhodocyclaceae bacterium
CGCCCGGTGTGACCGCGCGCAAGGCGAATCGCACTCATGGTGGCCTCGGTACCCGAGGACACCAGGCGCACCATGTCCATGCTCGGCACCAGCTTCACCAGCAGGTCGGCCAATTCGATTTCACGCTCGGTCGGTGCGCCAAAAGATAGGCCGAGGGCAGCTGCATCCTGCACCGCCTTGACTACGTCAGGATCGGCGTGACCCAGAATCAAGGGGCCCCAGCTGCCGACATAGTCGATGTAACGTTTGCCATCCGCATCCCATACATAAGCCCCCTCACCGCGCGTAAAGAAACGCGGCGTACCACCAACGGAACGGAAGGCGCGGACAGGCGAATTCACGCCGCCCGGAATATGGCGCTGGGCACGGGCAAACAGTTCGTCATTACGGCTCATGCAGAAACTCCAAACATGTTCTGATAGCTACGCGCCTGTGCTGCAATATCGGGCGCATCGAAAAGATCGGTGATCACTGCCGCCATATCGACGCCGGCATCAATCAAGGATGGGGTGTTGGCGAGATTGATACCGCCAATCGCGCAGACCGGTACAGCAAAACGTTGCTTGGCTTCAGTGAGTACGCTCAAGGGTGCGGGCGCTGCGCCTGGCTTGACGATGGATGGGAACATCGCGCCAAAAGCCACATAGTCAGCACCCTCGGCAACCGCCAGCGCCGCCAGATTGATGTCGGCATAGCAGGACACACCAATGATGCGATCCGGGCCGACGATGGCGCGGGCTTTAGCCACGCCCCCATCTTCGCGTCCGACATGCACACCGTCGGCACCGATATCCGCCGCAATTTCCGGGTTGTCGTTGACGATCAACAGCGCGCCAGCCGCACGGCAGATGCGCAATAGTTCGGCTGCCTGCGCTCTGAACAAGGGCGGTGGCGCGGTCTTGTTACGGTATTGCACCACCTTGACGCCGCCAGCGAGGGCTTCACGCACCAGTGCAGATAAACGCGGAACCAGATAATCATCGGGGGTAACGGCATAGAGACCGCGCAGGCTGGCCTGCTGTGTTGCGTTGAGACTCATGAATACTTTCTGTGATTAAACGTTGCTGTCTGGATCAGCTTTATTGCGTGCCCAGAAAAAACGATCGGGAATATGCTGGCCCATACCGGCACGAAAACCTGCGGCCAAGGTTTGCCAGGTGAACTCCTGGGCTTCGCGCACGGCATCCTCGACTGAAAGGCCTTGTGCCATCGCAGCCGCCAAGGCAGCGGCCAGGGTACACCCGGAGCCATGGTAACTACCCGGCAGGCGTGGCCAACGATCGGTGCGTACCACGCCGTGGCTGCCGTAGAGCGTATTGATGACCTGACTGGTGTTCTCATGGGTGCCAGTAATCAACACGTATTCGCAGCCAGCGCCGACCAGACGATGAGCGCACTCGGGCAGATCAGGCACATTGCCATCTTCATCAATCTCGGCCAAACGCCGTGCCTCAAGGCTGTTCGGTGTCAGGATGGTGGTCTGCGGCAGCAGCAACTCGATAATCGCCTCGACCATTTCCTCGTTCGAGAGCTGATCGCCACGACCGGAAGCCAGAACCGGATCAAAGATCAGCGGAATGTGTGGGTAATCAGCCACAACCTCGGCAATCGCCGCGATGTTTTCCATGCTGCCGAGCATGCCAAATTTAAAAGCCGCCACCGGCATGTCTTCCAGCACCGCCCGCGCCTGATCCTCGACCCAGCCGGCATCGATAGGCAGGACATCCTCAACCCCGGTCGTGTCTTGGACCGTTATCGCGGTAATCACGGAAAGCGGGTGGCAGCCCATGCCGGCAATCGAAAGCAGGTCGGCCTGAATACCCGCCCCACCGGTCGGATCCGAGGCGGCAAAGCTGAGCACAATGGGTGGCGCTGGCGGTGAAACCACCGGTAGCGCAGGGCTGGGAGGAGTGCTCATAGGGATTTAATTGGCCTGAAATGTGCTGCAGCCACAGGCTGCGGTATAGTCGCCATTTTAACTGAAACGCGGTAACGACCATGAGCACCAACGAATTTCACACATGGATGTGTTTGATTTGCGGCTTTATCTACGATGAAGCCACCGGCTTGCCCGATGAAGGCATCCCAGCCGGTACGCGCTGGGATGATGTGCCACCAAATTGGACCTGTCCTGAGTGTGGTGCGCGCAAGGAAGATTTCGAAATGGTAAAAATATAGCTAATAACGTTGCTTTATTTAGCCTGGTATTAGTATGATGGCTGATATAAGTTTAAACATTCTCGGTTTCGATCATTAGGGGTGGGCGGCAGGTGAATGAACCACGCAGTCTCAATAGTGTGAAAGTCATGGTTATCGATGACTCCAACACCATCCGTAAAAGTGCGGAAATCTTTCTGGTCCAGGCCGGATGTCAGGTGGTATTGGCTGAGGACGGCTTTGATGCCTTGGCGAAAATCGCTGATCATCAACCCGACCTCGTGTTCTGCGACATTCTCATGCCGCGGCTCGATGGCTATCAGACCTGTGCCCTGATCAAGAAGAATCCTCGCTTCTCTGCCACCCCGGTGGTCATGCTTTCGTCCAAAGATGGTTTGTTTGATCGCGCCCGCGGCCGCATGGTCGGTTCGGACGAGTATCTGACCAAGCCATTCACTAAGGACAGTCTGCTGAATACAGTAGCCGCACACACCCGTAATAGTTAGCCTGTTTTACCTGAAGGATTAGGAAATGCCCGTCAAAAAAATTCTCGTCGTCGACGATTCCGCCACTGAGCGCCACGTACTCGTCACCCTGCTTGAAGGCAAGGGTTACACCATTGTCACCGCCAGTAATGGCGAAGAAGGCGTCGCTGCTGCCAAGCGCGAACTGCCAGACCTGATCCTGATGGATGTGGTCATGCCAGGCATGAACGGCTACCAAGCTACCCGCACTATCTCGCGCGACGATGCCACCAAGCATATCCCCGTGATCATGTGCACCAGCAAGGATCAGGAAACCGACAAAATCTGGGGTATGCGCCAAGGTGCCCTCGACTATATGGTCAAGCCGGTCGACCCGACTGCGCTGCTGGCTAAGTTGGCTACGCTTTAAGTTCGGACCGACCGCTCTACATGGCAAAACGACTCAGCCTGCGCGACTTTCAGGAAAACCTGTCAGCGCGCCTGCTGTCGGCAAAGCGCGGCGAAACCACTCCGCCCATGCTCGGCCTTTTGGCCGGTGGGCGGCATTGGTTATTGGAACTCCCCGATTCCGGCGAAGTTGTGCCACTGCCCCCACTTAGTCATGTGCCGCTAACGCAGCCATGGTTTGCCGGTATGGCCAATATTCGCGGCGGCCTGCATGCTGTCGTGGATTTTGCTCAGTTTGCGGGAGCCCCTCCGACGCCGCGCAATGAACGTAGCCGTCTTCTGCTGGTTGGCGCCAAGCATGGCATTAACAGCGCCTTGCTGGTGGAAAGCACCTTAGGCTTAAAGCCTCTGAATAGTTTGCAAGCTATCGACATACCTGCCGACGTACCAGGCGTAACTTGGATCAACGCTGCCTACAGTGATGGGCAGGGCACCACTTGGTTGCACATTGCGTTGGCTGATTTACTGCTGGACCCGACTTTTCTTGATATTGGTCTGTGACTTCAAACGCCATGAGGCGTTTTTCTGGAGATTGCTATGGCGTTTAACCTGAAACTGCCTTCCTTCCTGAGCTCTGAGGCAACTGTACTCGGAGCATCTGACGGAATATCGCCCGCGCAAGCGGAGAAGCAAAAGATCCAGTTCAGCCGTCAGCTGAAGTTTTTCGGCAGCCTTTTCATTGCCGCCCTGATCGTTGCCGCGGGTATCTCGTACATCAACAACCGCGCCGACCTGGCTGATGACACACGGATTCGTGTTGGCCAACAGTTGAACGTGTCGATCTACCAGTTGATCCAGGCCGCCTCTGTCGCCCAAAGCGGCACCAGCTCTGGTTTTCGTGAACTGGCGCTAGCGAAGACCGACTTTACCAATGGTCTTACTGTTGTAGCAAAGGGTGGCGAATACGCGGGCGTCAAAATCCGCCCAGCCGGGGATATTGTGGGCCCGCAACTTAACAAATTGCAGGAGCTGTGGAAGGTTGCGGACAAACGCGTTGCGGCCCTGCTTGCTCAAGAGAAGGCATACACCGCCCTTTCAAAATTTGTCAGCGATGGTGGCAATAAAGCCAGTGCCATCAGCCCACAAGGCGAGCACTTGCTGCGCATTGCCAGCCAACTGCTTTCCTCGGTACAAATTGACGATGCCGTTGCATTGCAAATGGTGAAGGAGCTGCGTATGCAGCTCGAATTCCTCACCAGCAAAGGCGATAGCAGCGATTTCGGTGCTAGCGCAAAGGCATTGTTGGCCGCCTTGCCAGCTGAGGCTGATACCTTCGTCAAAGCCCGCAAAGGTGCTTCCCAGTTTGTGCGCGAAGCTCAGCCACTTACTTCTGCCACCGACTCTTTGCTGAGCACCTTCGAGTCCCAGGTTGATCAACGTTCCATCCATGCTGCTCTCTTCGCCATCTTCGGTTCCATGGTGCTGGCGCTGCTGGTGGTGATCGTGAAAATCTTTAACGAAGAAGCCGCTGAACGTAATGCCGAATCGGAGAGTTTGCGGCAACGCGCTGAAAGCGAACGAAACTCTTCTCAGGACGCTATTTTGCGACTGATGAACGAGATGGGCGACTTGGCAGACGGTGACTTGACCATACGCGCAACGGTTACCGAAGACATTACGGGCGCCATCGCCGACTCGGTGAACTACACGATTGAAGAACTTGCGGTTCTGGTAAAACGGATTAACGATGCCGCTATCCGCGTGGCCTCAGCCTCACAAACTGCACAGGAAACCACTGACCAGCTGCTGGCGGCAACTGAAACTCAGTCCCAGGAAATTCGAACGGCCAATACCTCGGTGCTGTCGATGGCCGAATCAATGACCAACGTCTCGGTCAATGCAAACGAATCAGCTCGAGTCGCTCTGATTTCGCTGGCTGCCGCACAAAAGGGTTCAGCGGCGGTAACGAACTCGATCAAGGGCATGAACGAAATTCGGCAACAGATTCAGGAAACCTCAAAGCGGATTAAGCGTCTGGGCGAATCGTCACAGGAAATTGGCGAAATCGTGGAACTGATTTCCGACATTACCGAACAAACCAACGTTCTGGCACTGAACGCGGCCATTCAGGCGGCATCTGCCGGTGAAGCAGGTCGCGGCTTCTCCGTGGTTGCTGAAGAAGTTCAACGACTGGCCGAACGTTCCGCTGAAGCTACCAAGCAGATTGCGGCGATTGTGAAGACCATTCAGACTGATACGCACGATGCTGTTTCCGCTATGGAAAACTCAACCCAGGGTGTAGTCGAAGGAGCTCAGCTTTCTGATGCGGCCGGTCAGGCCCTGGAAGAAATTTCCACCGTTTCGCAGAACCTTGCGCACCTGATTGAGTCCATCTCGGGTGATACGGAAACACAAGCAGGCGTGGCAACAGACGTGGCAAAACGGATGCAGAACATTCTGCACATTACCGAACAAACAACCACCGGCACTCGTCAAACCGCTGTGTCGATTGGTGAGCTCTCCGAGCTCGCAACAGAACTTAAAGGCTCCGTTGCAGGCTTCAAGGTCTGATGAATACAAACACCATTGATATTGGCCCACTCAGCTGGGTCAAGGGCGAAATCGATCTGGCTTTGGATCGGGCCGGGGAATTGCTGCGTACTGTTTCAGCAAACCCTGAGGACCTGACATCGCTGAGCCAAGCCGCCGCCCAGTTACACCAGGCCCATGGTGCGCTCGCCATTGTCGGGCTGGACGGCGTTACCCAATATTCTGAAGCGCTGGAGCAACTGCTCGCCGCAGTTGAGTCGGGTGAATTGGCCTACAGCCCGGAAGTTGGCGAAGCGGCTGAGCAAGGCCTGTTCACCATCCGTCATTATCTCGACGACCTGGTGGCCGGAAATCCGGATCAGCCACTACGGCTCTACCCACACTACTGCACCCTGCTGACCGTGCGTGGCCAGCCGGTACCGCCCGAGTCCGATTTGTTTTTCCCGGATCTCAGCTTGCGGCCCCCCAAGCGTGAAGAGGAGCCGGTACTGCCCGCAGAACTTAATAAACATCTTAAGTCAGCGCGCATGGCCTACCAGCGTGGGTTGCTGAGCTGGCTGCGCAACAAGCCCGAAGGGCTGACTGAAATGCGTGCGGCGCTCAATCAGATTGAAGCGACGCAAATACAACCAGTACGCCGCACCCTCTGGTGGGCAGCCCTGGCTCTATTG
>DATJIB010000062.1:0-6457 GCA_035493575.1 Rhodocyclaceae bacterium
AGGTCAGCTCATCGGCAAAAACGGATTGAGCCATGAGTGCGAAAAAGAGTAATGCCAAACTTGAGTGACGGCGCATAGGAGTCCGGATGAAAGTAATGCAGTGATTATCGTAGTGACAAGCTTACGTTAGCTGACTACGAAGAAAAGGTTGGCATTGCGCAAATGCGCGATGCCAACCGGAATCAATTAATAGCCGCCCTTGCCGTGCACATTCGGCAGTGCTTCCTGGCTGGAAATCAGCGACCAGATCAGGCGCGCAATTGCTTCAGTAGCGAGAACAGTGTGGCGATTTTCAGCCGCCATGAATTTGTCGCGCAGCTCTTTGCGGACCGCGGCCGAACCGGTCAGGTCAAAAAGCACGTCAATGCTGTCGCCCTTGGCGATGATGGCATCGATATCCAGAACCGGAATGCCATGCGATTTAGCCAATGTTTTGCCATCAGTGTCACCACTTTCAGCGACGGCAACTACAGCGATATCCTTGCTTTCCTGACGCAGCAACTCTTCCAGAAACACCGAACCGACTCTACCCAGACCAACAATTGCAATTGCTTGTTTGCTCATGCTTCCTCCTCCTTGGTGGTACTGCAACGACTACCCAACTTGGGGTAATCAGCTATTTCGGTATGTACTGCCATACAACCAAAATTCTGGAATCAGGTTTAACTATATTGATCTGGTCTGCGTGGCGGCAAACCTATAGCAGCGATTGATTACTCAACTGCCTTTACGTCTGCATAACGCTTGATCAGGTAAATGACGGCGGTGAGGCCGATGATGGAGCTCAAAATGACGCGGAGTATGTAGATACCCAGTGACTCACCCCCCAAATTTGGGAAGGACATGGCGAACAGTGCCAGGTCGACGAGCACCCAGATGACCAGGCCAGTAATCAGTGGTTGGCGATAGCTGAGTAGCAGCGGAGTTTTGCATTGCGGGCAAGGCTGATGCTTGCGCAAATTCATGGGGTTTAATTCAGCAGCGCACTTGGGGCAATTGAGAGCCATGAAAACCCTAACCTGAAGTTGATAAGCAAGACTGGATAGACGTTCTTGAAGCGTGTCGAGCAGCTTGGGACGCGCGTATTTCTGCTCAAGTCTTTGCCGCACGTTGGCGGTGCTGAATTGTGCCATGAGCCGACGCCAAAATGGAGTTGGCTCCGTATTGGGTGTGGTGGATTGTGCACAGTGTGTTGTACCAAGAGAAACGGGAGCCCAGGCTCCCGTTTCTCTTGGCGTTACTGCTTATTTGAGCGGCAAATAAATATCCGTGACCAATTCATGCTCGGGCGTAGCCGGCATCAGATTGAGGTAGTTGAAGTACAGCGGAAAGTCGCGCAACTCCTCGCCGCTCTGCGGCAACCAATCCCGATATAGCGGGTAAATGCTTTCGGCAATGCGAGCGTGTGACCCCAGGTGGCGGACAACGGCACAGCGACCCGCCGGGATGGATTTGTTGCTGATGCCGTATGCATTTTCCGGCACGTCGGCGTTGACCGTGCCACACAAGTCAAAGCGAAATTTCGCTGGCTCTGTGGTTTCCGGGTTGTCATAGGCGATGCCGAAAGACCGCGCTGTACTTGCCGGCGACAAGCCCGTTTCCTTGCGCCACGCAATGAATACGCTGACAGTGTTGTTGATGAGCTCAGGTGGGCCGCGATGCTCTAGTACGGCAACTTTGGTTTCTTCAAAGTCGACAATTTTGACTTCCACAATATGTTTCCTTTCTCCGCTGGGGAGTTTGTAGTGCTCGTTCCACTCTGCCCATTCGGGTGCCTTCCGGAATGCGGAAGGGGTTTGGCCGAAAATGCTTTTGAAGGCGCGTGAAAACGATTCCGGGTTTTCGAATCCGGCTTCCATTGCGATGTCGATAATCTTGTCCAAACGATTAAAGGCCAGTCGATAGGAGGCCCGCTTGAGGCGCATTAATTGGACGTAGCGAAACACACTGATGCCGGTGTGCTCGGAAAACTGACGATGAAAATGGAACTTGGAAAAGTTCGCGACTTCACTCAGCACTTCCAGGGGCAGCGCTTCATCCAGGTGTTTGTCGATGTAATCGAACACCCGGCGAAACCGAAGGGCATAGGCATTTTCTTTAGACACGTCTGTTTGTTCTCCTCTAGGCCTGCACTTTGCTGCAGCGCCGCATGAAATGCCTGACTGAGATTGCTCAATCGCAGGTTTCCGGCTTGGCACGCTGCTCGCCTGAGTGAGCACTCTGCATCATCGGATTGTGCTGCCTGTTTAGCGCGACAGGCGCAGATTGGGGATGCGCGAGGTGCAGTGATAATTTTAAGGTTTCATTTTATGGGTATATTGTGCTGCAACGGTTCCGGCTTATGAGGCGATTTAGAAAAGTTTGATTTTAATCAATATATTCGTTTTTATCATATATAGTCTGTGCAGCTGGATGGAGGAAGAAAGGCCCTTAAATCGTTGAGGAGTTTTACCTAATGAAGAATATGTCGGTAAGAAATCGTTTGTATCTTGTTGTTGGATGGCTGGCCGCCTCATTAATACTGATCGGATTTCTTGGTGTTCTGGATCTGCGCGCCACGAATGCCGCATTCGAGGATGTCTATATCAATCGCGTTGAGCCTTTGGGTCAGCTAAAGGCAGTGGCTGATCTCTATGCGGTCAACGTGGTTGATACCTCGCATAAGGTTCGTGACGGCGCGATGAGCTGGAAAGATGCGCGCGACAGTTATGCATTTGTCCGTGCAGAGAAAGCCAAGCAATGGGGCGCCTACATCGCAACGTATTTGACCCCCGAAGAAAAAGTGCTGGCTGATGAGGCCAGCAAGCGCATGGAGGTAGCGGATACAACTATTGAGCGTCTCGATCGAATTGTGGCTGGACAGAATGTCGAAGAGCTAAGGGCTTTTGCGGCCAAGGAAATGTATCCAGCGATTGATCCCTTGGGAGATACCTTATCCAAGCTGATTGCGCTTCAAATTCGCGTGGCCAAAGAAATCTACGATGAGTCCACTATTGCCTACAAGAATACAGTGCGCATTTTCATTGTCATTGCCGTCGTGGCATTGCTGGTTGGGTTGGCGCTGGCACGGAAAATCATCAACGGCCTTCTGGGCGAACTGGGCGGCGAACCGAAACAGGTCGTCGAAGTGATGAAGCGCATGGCTGAAGGTGATTTGAGCACCGAGATTCAGGTTAACGAGAAATACCCGGGCAGCGTTCTGGATTCCACCAAGCAGATGCAAGGGAAGATGCATGCCATGATTTCTGGAGTGATCTCATCGGCGAATCAATTGTCCTCGTCGGCAGGGCAGCTATCCACTGCGTCAACGCAACTGGCGGTAGGCATCGAAGCTCAGGGTTCAGCGACCGCCAGTATGGCCGCTTCGGTGGAGCAACTGGCTGTAAGCGTCGCGCACGTGTCGGATAGTTCGAGCGAAGGCGACAAGTTGGCAAGTCGCTCAAGTGCCTTGTCTCGCGATGGCAGCGATGTGATTCAAAGAACCACCAACAGTATTCTTAGTACGGTGGAGAAGGTGCAGGAGACGTCGGAAGAGATAGCGCGCCTGGAGAAGGAGTCTGTGAGTATTTCGGCCGTCGTTAAGGTGATCAAAGAAGTTGCTGAGCAAACCAATTTGCTGGCGCTGAACGCGGCCATCGAAGCAGCCCGCGCCGGGGAGCAGGGTCGCGGCTTTGCGGTGGTCGCCGACGAAGTGCGCAAACTTGCCGAACGGACCTCGTCTGCGACGATCGAGATTGGTGCCCTTATTGACAGGATCCAAAGCAGCTCCCGAGCTGCGGTTAAATGCATGAGCGGGGTGGTGGTTGATGTCGGGATGGGTGCAGACATGGCCAAACATGCTGGTGTTTCCATTGGCGAAATTGCCGGTATGTCGGATAGCGTGAGGCAGGTGTCCAAGGAAATTTCGAATGCGCTGTCCGAGCAGAACGTGGCGTGTACCGATATTGCCCAGAATGTAGAACGTGTGGCGCAGATGTCAGAAGAAAATGCAGCTGCGACCCAGCAGGTGGCGACTTCTGCGCAGTCGCTGGCGGATATTTCTCAAGGTCTGGCAAGCAGCGTCGCCTACTTCAGGGTGTGATTCAAGCCGCTTGATAGGAACAATGGCCGCGTAAGCGGCCATTGTTTATTGGGCCATCGCCTTGGCCAGGTAGTTCACAAAACAGGCGATCCGCGGCGCCAGTGCGCCCTGCTTGTAGAACACAGCCCAGATGGGTTGCATCCACGGCAGGGATTGATCTTCGAGCACGTATTGCATATCGCCGTGCCTCACGTCTTCGCGCACCAGAAATTCGGACAGGCAGGCAATGCCGGTGTCGTTGAGAACCAGGTGGCGAATGGTTTCGCCATTGCTGGCATTGAGCGTGGCTTCGACAGGCCAGCCGGCGCTATCGCCATTATTGAGTGGCCATAGATTGAGTGAAGCGACATTGCTGAAGCCTATCAGTGTGTGCTTGCGCAAGTCAGCAACGCTTTTAGGCGCACCATGTTTTTTCAGATAGGCCGGTGATGCAACTAGGCGCAGCTGGTTCTCGGAAATCAAACGCGCATTCAGCGTGGAGTCGGTCAGCGCGCCGGCACGGATGGCAACATCAACACGCTCCTCGATCAGATCAATAACGGCTTCGGCGGCAATGAGCTCAAGTTTGATGAGTGGGTAGGCCTGCATAAAGCCGGCGATGTGCGGCACGATCAGATGGTTGAGCACCGGCGTGGCTGCGTTGATGCGCAACGGGCCGGCGGGTTGAGCCAGGCTGGCGCTGAGTTCGGCCTCGGTTTCTTCCAGTGAGGCAAGAATCTGGCGGGCGCGGGCCAGCAACAGACGGCCTTCCTCAGTCAGTTCCTGGCGCCGGGTGGTGCGGATAATCAGGGCCACGCCGAGCTGCTTTTCCAGGCGCGACAAGGTGCGACTGACGCCAGACGGGGTTTGGTTCAGGCGTTCCGCCGCGGCGGAAAACGAGCCTTCGTCGACAATCGCAACAAAGGCGCCTAAGGCCTCGATACTTAACATTGTTGACTCCGTGTCACAAGTGTTTGGCAGTACACCACCTTTATCCCGTGGTGGCAAGTACCCACAATTCACTCCGTATTCATTATTGATTCGGAGAACAAAATGCCTCTCGCACTATGGGCGCTGACCCTCAGCGCATTCGCCATCGGCACGACAGAGTTCGTGATCGTGGGCTTGATCCCAACCATTGCCGGCAGTCTGGATGTGTCGGTGCCTTCAGCGGGTTTGCTGGTGAGCATGTATGCCATGGGCGTAGCCATTGGTGCGCCGGTATTGACGGCCTTGACCGGGCGCATTCCGCGCAAGCCTTTGCTGGTTGGCTTGATGGGTTTATTCACCATTGGCAATCTGGTGGCTTGGCAAGCGCCTAGTTATGAAGCTCTGATGGTGGCGCGAGTGCTGACCGGCTTGGCACATGGCGTGTTCTTCTCCATCGGTTCAACCATCGCCACCAGCCTGGTGCCAAAAGAAAAAGGCGCCAGTGCGATTGCCATCATGTTCACCGGCCTGACCGTGGCCTTGGTGACGGGCGTGCCACTGGGAACTTTCATTGGCCAGAGCTTCGGTTGGCAAGCCACGTTTCTGACCGTGGCCATCTTCGGGGCCATCGCTTTTGTCGGCAGTTTGCTGCTTGTGCCCGGCAATATCGAACAGCCTGCGCCTGCGTCGCTACTCACGCAATTGGCGGTGATCAAAAAGCCGCGTTTGCTGCTGGTGTATGCGATGACGGCGCTCGGTTACGGTGGATCGTTCATCGCCTTTACTTATCTCGCCCCCATGCTGGAGCAGATCACCGGCTTTGCTTCATCACGTGTGGGCCTGGTGATGCTGGTCTATGGTGTATCGGTCACGGTCGGCAATATCTGGGGTGGCAAGCTGGCCGATAAGAAAGGCCCGATCCGTGCGCTGCAACAAATTTTTGCACTGCTGGCCGTGGTGTTGCTGGCACTGACAGTCACGGCGCCGTCGCCAGTACTGATGGTGCTGACCGTGCTCGCTTGGGGTGCCGTGGCTTTCGGTAATGTGGCCGGACTGCAAGTTTATGTCGTGCAGCAGGCCCAACGTGAAGCCCCGCAGGCGATGGATGTGGCGTCGGGGCTCAATATTGCCGCCTTCAATGTCGGCATTGCTGGTGGCGCCTGCGCCGGTGGTTTGATAGTGGATCACTTTGGCTTGATGGCAACGCCGTGGATTGGTGCGCTGGTTGTGTTCGGGGCGTGGTTGCTGACAACATGGTCGGGCGCGCTGGATCGCAAGGCGGGTTTTGATGCATTGATGAAACCTGTGGCCGTTTGCGCACACTAAGAGACGTGTCATGAACACTCAAGCGGAGTCTCTTATGAAAATGCCAAAAATCGGCCTGGGTACTTTTCGCCTTAAAGGGCAGGTCGTGACCGATTCGGTCATGACGGGTTTGGAGTTGGGCTATCGGCACATCGATACGGC
>DATJIB010000063.1:0-4043 GCA_035493575.1 Rhodocyclaceae bacterium
CGTGGTATCGGCATTGAACGCGCCGCCCATGTTCGCCGCAATCGCCGCCAGCTGATCCTTCGACAGCCCCGGGCTGCCACGGAACATCATGTGCTCCACCGCATGCGCCGTACCCGGAAACGCCGCTGGCACCTCATCCGACCCGGCCAGGTAATTCATCTCCGTGGTGACCACGGGGGCCAGCGCGTCGCGCACGATCACCACGCGCAGGCCGTTGTCGAGGGTGGCGCGGGTGACGTCTGCGTCGTTGGTCTTCGCCATCGCGGCAGAAGCCACCAGGGCGAGGGAAATCGCGGCGGCCAGTTGCATTGCCCGTAGTTTCATCAGTGTTATCCATAGTTTGGTTTTTGCAGAAAAAAGACGAGAGGTCACGCCCTAAGTAAAGCGGCCGACGACCCGCAGAACCCGTCGATGGCGGATGGAAAGGTGTGGCATCAGCCGTGTGCGTCATCTGCCGCGCGCCAACGCCAAGGTCGCGCCGCGGCAAGAATCGGCTCCTGCGAAGCGCGATGAACAACGACCCGCATCATCGGCAGCCCGAATTCAGGTTGGAGTCTTGCGACGGTGATGAAGTTCACGACGATCTCGCCCCTCAGATTCCCTACCCGTTGTGTGCCAAGCATGACTTTGCATAGTCGCTTGGCACGACATCGCCAGGAGCATTTTCACTGACAATCCCCTCGACGCCGAAGGATCGGAGCTTGCTGATGCTCCAGGGCCAAAAGACAACTTCTCCCGCGTTCAATCTCTTTTGCATATCTGCAGGAGGCTTGTTCACCATATCCAGACTGACGTGACGCGCTTTGTAGAAATCCTCGAATTGCCAACGGTTGGCGATCAATAGCTGCTTGGACTTGTCACTGGCGTTCTCCGCGAGAACGTCTTGAATCGTCCACGGCCCACCATGTATCGCGACATCAGCACAATGAAGTAGCACGCGATGCCGCCCCATGAGAAATACACGCGCGACCTGCTGTTAACTACTTTTTGGCTTGCTATAGACGATCGCCCCACTAGGGAGTCGAGACGGAAAGGCGTCCGTTTGAAAGAATCTTGTTCCGTCCGGGTTTGCTGTGGATTTGGCATCCGCACCACCGCCAACGGCGGCAACCTTCCAATGTGTTCAAATCTAGAAACGTCCCACAAAACAGGAAGCAAAGTACGCTCGTGATGCGTTCATGTGTAAAAAAACCAAAGGCGCTCATTAAACAAACCCGCCCGGGTTTTCTCTTGCTGTTTTCATAGCAATTTGACAGCAATTAAAGTAAGCCAAAATTATTTGAGTTTCATTATTTTAATACCGACATATATCAACAGTTCAAGCGCCGCCCAAGCGATAAACGCAAACCCAACGTAGTGAAAAAAACCAGAACGCTGTAATAATATTGAGCCAACCATCAAGAGGCCCGGAAGTCGAATCCATATAGTTCTCTTGTAGAGAGAAATGTTATCCTTGAACTCATCGTGGCCAGCTGCTTTCATAATTTATGGCTCTCTTTTGTTAAAGAAAAGCGCGGTGTGTCGCACCGCGCTTTTCTTGCCCGTCTATATTAGCCGGTAACAGCGCCAACCAAGGCACCGTGTACTCCGCCGCTGATGGCGCCCGCAATGGCGCCAATGGGCCCACCCACGGCCAAGCCAATCAATCCCCCCAGAAGGACACCGGCCGCAAAGCCATCAGCTGCACCCTGGTTGGCGCCGTCGACCAGTGCGACTTCATTTGCGTTCATTTCGCGCATTGCTTTACTCCCTAAGCGTTGTAAACAAAACGAAGTTTAAAGAAAGTAACAGATTGCGCCACCAACGGCGCCAATAACCGCACCGATGGCGGCACCAGGGATCGCACCAATACCCCCTTCCACAGCACCGGCCATACCACCAACCGTCGCCCCTGCACCGGCACCTTCTCCGACTGCCGCCATAAAGCCAGCACCATCAACTAATTGAATTTCCTCAAAAGACAACCCCTTCATTGACTTTCTCCTTTTACCTCCAAATGGCAGGCGACTCCTGCCCAGCATCAAGGCTCATGGCCGGACTCGACCAAGAGTGTTGATTCCATTTCTTGATTGCCCAAATAGACAACTCTTGGGAAGGCCGCCACGGTTTCAGGCCGATGAGCGATCACAATGCGCGTGACAATCAGTTGCTTGATGGATTCATTCACCGCGTTTTCACGTGGCACATCCAAATGGCTGGTCGCCTCGTCCAGCACTAACAATTTTGGCTGCCTATATAATGCGCGTGCCAGAATTACTCGCTGCCTCTGTCCGCCAGATAGACTGGAACCCATATCGCCAACAAGGCTCTGATAGCCCATGGGCATTGCTGTAATGTCTTCATCGATGGCCGCTAGTTGAGCAACGATCTTGGTACGCTCTGGCGTTGCATCTGGATCGAAGAAGCAGATGTTTTCGGCAACGGAACCTGCGAACAGTTGATCGTCCTGCATTACTGCGCCTACCCATTGTCGATAGGTATCCAAACCCAGTTTGCGAATATCGATGCCACCGAATTTCACCACGCCCTCGGTCGGTTCAAGCAACCCGAGCATGATCTTTGCCAAAGTGCTTTTGCCGCAACCGCTGGGGCCGGTGACGGCGATGGACTCACCGGCTTCGGCCTTGAGACTGCAATGCCGCAGTATCCACGGCTCGTTCTCCGCATAACGGAAGCTGACGTTGCACAGTTCTATGCTTGCTTCGGGAATCGGGCCGTTCCACGTTGTTTCCGCGCGTTGTTCCGGCGAGGTCAGGGCGATATCCGCCACTCGCTCCGCGTGCAGCTTCAGCATGCTGAAGTCCACCCACTTATCGATCAATGCAGCGGCGCGACTGATGAATTGATCGGCGTAGGCGATGAAGGCGATCAGCGCACCGGCAGTGAATCTGTTCTCGAGTGCCAGCGTCGCGGCGATCCAGATCATCGCCACCCGGCCGATGCCGAACAGCAACTGATTGCTCAGTGTGAAAGCGATGCTCAGACGCTGGATGCCGATCCCGCGATTGATAGTGGCGACAGTGGCGTTGGCGTAACGGGACAGCCGCTCGTCTTGCTTGTTGGCCAGCTTGATCGGCATGGCGCCACGGATGGATTCCAGGAGCTCGCTTTGCTGGCGCGCACCACAGACAATCTGTTCTTCATTCGCCCGGCGCAGCGGATTGAAAAATGCCCAACGGATCAGTCCGTAGGTCAAGAACAGGCCGACGACCAACGTGGTAAGCCAAAGGCTGTAGAAGCCCATCACCACTAAAGTCGCCAGTGACATCAGGCCGTCGAGTAGCGAGCCGATGAATTGTGTGGTGAGGGTTTGCTGAATGGTCTGGATGGAGCCGAAGCGCGACACCACATCACCCACATGCCGCTTTTCGAACCAGTCCAGCGGCAGTCGCATCAGGTGGCCGAACAGATTGCTGGCCCATTGCACGTTGAGCGTTGCGCCCAGCCATGTAACCGCCCACGAACGTGTCGCCGTGACCAGCGCGGAGAACACCGCTATGCCGATGAAACCCAGACCAAGCAAACTCAGCAGATCGTGATCGGCCGACACCATTACCTGGTCCAGTACCCATTGCAGATAGAACGGTGCTGCCAGCGCGAACACTTCCAGCGCCAATGCCAGCAGAAGAATCTGCAGCAGCGCCGGTACCAGCCCGCGCACGCGGCCGGTGAGTGCACGCATGGAAACGGCCTGGCGTGCCTGTACGGGCTCGAAGCTGGCCGACGGACTCAGTTCCAGCGCCACGCCGGTGAAATGTTCAGAAGCCTCCCGAAGACTCAATCTGCGGATGCCGGACGCCGGGTCGTGGATGACGATGCGATGCTTGCCGGCCTGTTTGAGCACCACGAAGTGGTTGAGATCCCAGTGCAGTACACACGGCGTCTCAAGTTGACCGAGTTCTTCCAAGTCCAGTTTGAGCGGCCGGCAGGCGAAGCCAAGTTGCCCACCCATAGCCATCACGCGTGCCAGGGTGGCTCCCTTCAGCGAGGTGGAGAATCTGCGACGCAGTCCGGCCAGGTCGACATCGTGACCGTGATAGCTG
>DATJIB010000064.1:0-5256 GCA_035493575.1 Rhodocyclaceae bacterium
GAAGGCTGGGGTTATTCTTCCTCTGGAAACAGTAGATTCCACCAGATTTATAAGCACATTGAACATGTCTCGCAATGGAAGTAGCTTTTCTAGCTTAGGCAAATTAGCGATAGCCATGCCTGGTCATGACTTGGAGCCATACAAAACTGAAGAAAGACCTGCTCGGTGGCTTCTAGGCATATACCTACAAACCAGCCTCGGTTTTCCGCTATGCTGAACTATCAGCGAGGAGACCCGTATGGAACAGCAGGTACACCCCTTCCACGAATTATTCAATCAGCTAGGGCTGGATAGTGACGCAAAGGCGATTGATCAATTTTGCCTTGAGCATGCGCCGCTGGATGATGAAATCAAATTGGCAGATGCGCCGTTCTGGACCGAAACGCAGAAGCAGTTTCTGCGTGAGTCTGTGCAGCAGGATGCGGACTGGGCACCGGTGGTGGATCAGTTGAACTTGCAGTTGCGCGCCAAGTCGCTTGGCAAGTAAGGCGGCATTGCACCGCCTTACTATTCTGACTTCTTATTGCTGGTAGCTAAGCTCCAGCTCGGTATCCAGGCTGGTGACTGCATCCAGAACCTGTTCAACCACTTCAATGTTCTCATCGCTCCAGGTTGCATCAGGATCGTCGGAGCTCGTGGTCAGCGGGGCGATGTCGAAATCGACGAAGTTGTCGCCGATTTTCAGGACTTGAATCCCCGAAGCGTGTTCGACAAATTCCCAGTCATCTGGCACATCCAGTTCGGCACGGATGAGGACGGTAAGTTTCTTCATAGCTGACTCCAGGGAAATTAGCTGTGTACTGTAGCCTTTGCGGCCAGCGCTGGCTAGGCAAGTCTGCAAAAATTCGCAGATAACTGCAATTCAAAACATAAGGCCGCCCTCATATAATGTGCGCCTGTTCGGGCAAGCACGCTGTCAGGTGCTGACAAGCCGAACCCATATGGCAATTGTCGAGAGAGAAGTTGAAATGAGTAGAGAGCTGAGTTTCAAGGTCGAAGAGGAAGGCGATATCTTCATCGCCCAGTGCCTGGACGAGGATATTTCCAGTGATGGCCTGACCCGCGAAGAGGCCCTGACCAATCTGCAGGAAGCGCTGGCCCTGTATTTTGATAACGACGACATCACCCTGATCGAGAACAAGCGGCCTTAAGACGCATGCCCGGCGGGGCCTCGACCGGCAAAAATACGCTCCTCTTGACCAGTGTCCGTTCGATCACTATAGTGTTAGTGTGCGAATGAACACTTGGCCCTGCAATTTTTCCAGGGCTGGCTTTTCGGAGGTTGGGCATGAGTGAATACGACAAGGATCAGGAATATCTAGGCCGTCTGCAGGATTACTACGGTGATAGCCGCCGCATTCCGTCACTGCAGCGCATCTGTGAGCTGATGGGCTATGCCTCCAAGACGGCGGCCAAGAAACTGTTGCTGCGCCTGGAAAACGAACAGTTTGTCGAGCGCACTCCGGATGACGATGCCTGGATTCCGGCCAGCCGTTTCTTCGAACGTTCGCTCGCTACCGATGCAGTTCCGGCCGGGATGCCGGTCAGTGCCGAGAATGGCGCCGAGCCTTTCATGCTCGATGACTACATCGTCAAGAAGCCTTCACGCACAGTGATGATCCCGGTCAAGGGTGACTCAATGATTGATGCGGGCATACACAGCGGTGACGTGGCGGTGGTTGAGCGCGGCACCGGCGCCGTCAAGGGCGATATTGTGGTGGCCATTGTCGATAATGAATTCACACTCAAGGAACTGGGCGTGGAGCGCGGCAAGTTCGTTTTGATTCCCCACAACCCGGCCTTTCCCATCATTCGACCGAAAGGCGAACTCGAAATCTTTGGTGTGATGGTGGGTCTGGTACGCCGCTACCAGCACTAAGCGCTATTTGGGCCGAACCTGATCACGCTTGTCAGGCACCGGCAGAAAACCGCCTTTACGCAAAGCACCGACAGAGGCAGATATGGCCTGCGCAACATGGCGGGTTTCTTCCTGTATTGCTGCATCTGCATCAAGCGCTTCATGGCTTTTTGCATACGGCTCGTAATAGCCGATGTAGCGCGCCACGCAGGCGCCCACTCCGGCATTGATCAGCCCCATCCAGTCCAGCCAGTCGGACAGATCGCGGCGCAGGCCTTCTACACCGGCCACGTCGCCATGCACGACCAGGCCATAGGCGCGCCCGGCCAGATGCTGTTGATACGGCCAGCCGGCGAGTTCGAGCTCCTTGGCCTTGAGCACATCCTTGCCGCTGGTTGAAGTGGGATCGGGGTTGCCGCCATCGGCACACACCAGCCTGTCTATCATCAGCTTGAGCACGCTCGGCGCCTGGTACCAATACACCGGCGTCACGATCATGACGGCATGAGCTGATGTCCATTTTTCATATATCTCCGCCATCCAGTCATCAACCTGATTCAAGGCGTGGTTGGGATAGCAGCTGCAGGGCCAGTGGCACAAAGGCATGGCGGTCGACACGCAGCCTTTGCACGGGTGAATGCGCCGTCCATATTCCGAAGTGAGCAAGCTAAGATCCAGATGATCGACCTCGTGGCCGGCTTCAAGAAAAACTTCCTTGGCCAGATTGCTGAGCCGGTAGGTCTTGGAGATTTCACCGGGACAACTGCCATCGTTACGCGCCGCGCCGGAGATCAGCAGTATCCGCGTCGGCGAAGCCGGGTCTTTCTGACGCGCGGCGCACTCTTTCAAACGCTGGCTGGTTTCCAGCCACTCGACCGACAGTTCGTAATTGGGATCGGCAAAGCCCTTGCCAGCTTTCTGCGTGGTGGGCGCCTTGCGGCTGTCGCTATATGCCTGCCAGGCGATTTCCTCAACCTGGTTGAGTGATTTGATGGCGACCTCAAAGGCCGGATCATCAAATGACTGAAGAAAACGCTCGCGAAATACCCGGCGCTCCAACTTTCCCGGCGCCTGGCCTTTGCGTGCATCCCTTGCCTTACCTGCCATTCCCAACTCCGTCAGCTGAATGAAACATATCTCTCGCTGGAATTATCCGGTTCTCATCTATGCTGATGTATCAGCCACGTCCTACAGACAGCTTTGAGTGCGGGCATAACCATATGTCTTTATTTCTATAAGCCTGAGGAGTTGAGTAATGAATGAATCGTTTGCACGCATTGCCGCCACCCGTCCCGTGCCCATTCAGCATTTGCACCAACCCGAATTGGCCATCAACAATCAGGCGCCCATGCGCGCTGCAGCACACCAGGAAATCATTGACCGGCTGACGCAATCGCGGGCAAGCATCGAAGCGAAATACTTTTACGACAGTCTAGGTTGTCGACTTTTCGAATTGATTACAGGCCTGCCTGAGTACTATCCAACCCGCGTCGAGCAAGGCATCATGCAGCGCTATGCCAGCCAGATCGGCCAGGCCGTAGGCAAGGATGGCGCGCTGATTTATCTGGGCGCCGGCAATAGCGCCAAAGCGCAAACCCTGTTCCCCATCCTGCAGCCGCGCCAATATCTGGCCATCGACCTGGCAACGGATTTTTCTGCGCAAGCGCTGCACACACTGCGCAACAAGTTTCCGCAAATCGAGATGCGCGCCATCGGCATCGACCTGAGCCAGGGCATTGTCTTGCCCACCACACTTAACGCCGAGCCACGCGTGTTCTTCTACCCCGGCTCGTCGATCGGCAATTTCGACCGCGACGAAGCGCTTAATCTGCTCACCCGCATTCGCAAGCTGTGTACCAAACAGGGCGGCCTGCTGATCGGCGCCGATTTGGTCAAGAGCCAGCCGGTACTTGAAGCCGCCTATTCGGATTCACTGGGCGTGACTGCCGCTTTCAATCGCAACATCCTCAATCACGTCAATCATCTGATCGGCAGTGATTTTGATCTGGATCTGTGGGAACACCATGCTTTCTTCAATGCAGAAGATTCGCGCATAGAAATGCATTTGCGTGCCAATCGCGAATGCACGGTGTCGTGGTCCGAGGGCGAGCGCAACTTCATGCAGGGCGAGTGCATACACACCGAGAACAGCTACAAATACACGCCAGACAGTTTCACGCAGCTGCTGCAGGAAGCCGGCTTCTCCGACATCTGCATGTGGTCTGACCCCAAGCAGTGGTTTGGAGTGTTTTATGCACGCATCTAAATCCATCGTTGCCGAACCACATGGCGCAGCGCAGGCTGCGTCATTGTGGGAGCGTTACAGCAAGGTTCGCGCTCACACGATGGCCCTGGCCGCGCCATTGTCGGCCGAGGATTGCTGCGTGCAATCGATGCCGGATGCCAGCCCGACCAAATGGCATCTCGGCCACACCAGCTGGTTTTTCGAAACCTTCGTGCTGGAACGTTTCGAGTCTGACTTCAAGCCGTTTCAGACGGCTTTTCGTGTGCTGTTCAACTCTTACTACAACAGCCTCGGGCCCAAGCATCCGCGCCCGCAGCGCGGCCTGCTGACTCGCCCGCCGCTGGCGGAGATTTATGCCTATCGCCGCAATATCGATCAGCGCATGCAGCGTCTGCTTGAAACGATTGCAGATGAAGAACTACAGCAACTCGTCATACTCGGGCTGAATCACGAACAGCAACACCAGGAATTGATCCTGACCGACATCAAGCATCTGCTTGCGCAAAATCCTTTGCATCCGGCTTATACAGCTGAAGCGGCAACATCGGCACCGTCTGCGCAAACCGAGACCACCTTGTCGATTGCCCACTACAGCTGGCACCAGTTTAGTGGTGGCGTGGTCGAGATTGGCCATGCCGGCGATGGCTTCTGCTTCGACAATGAAACGCCGCGGCACAGCGTGTATCTGCAACCCTATCAACTGGCGGCCGCACTGGTGACGAATGGCGAGTATCTGCAGTTCGTCGAGGCTGGCGCTTATACACGGCCCGGCCTGTGGTTGTCCGAAGGCTGGGACTGGGTTGTCGCCAATCAACGTACGCAGCCGCTGTATTGGCACAAGGATGGCGAGCACTGGCAGGAATTCACGCTGGATGGCATGGTGCCGCTAGTGGGCAATGCGCCGCTCCGGCATATCTCCTACTACGAAGCCGAAGCCTATGCGCGCTGGATCAATGCGCGCTTGCCGACCGAAGCCGAGTGGGAACATGCGGCAGCGACTCATGAGCTATTGCAAGGCCAGGACACTGCCTGGCAATGGACGCAATCCAGCTACGCGCCGTACCCCGGCTACCAAGCTGCCGCCGGTGCCATAGGCGAATACAACGGCAAGTTCATGGTCAATCAGTATGTGCTGCGGGGCGGTTCCAGCGCC
>DATJIB010000065.1:0-3670 GCA_035493575.1 Rhodocyclaceae bacterium
CCCTGAACCCGATGCATTCAGCGCAGAAGAGGTCAAGCTGCTTGAGGAGCTGGTCAGCAACGTCTCATATGGCATCCAGACCTTGCGCATGGCCATCGCCGGCGAGGTATCGGAAAGGAAATTGGAGTTTCTAGAAAATCACGACTCGCTGACAGGCTTGCCCAATCGCTTGCTCCTTCGCGACCGCTTCTCGATCGCAGCTGCAACAGCCACACGCGAACGCACCAGCATTGCGATATGTTCCCTGAATCTGGACAACTTCAAACAGATTAACGATAGCTTCGGCCACGCCTGCGCCGATCAATTTCTGATCAATGCAGTCTCACGCCTGCAGCAATGCCTCAGTGAAACCGACACCATCAGCCGGGTGGTCGGCGATGAGTTCATTGCACTGATACCCACCGGCAACGATCCGACCCTTATTGCAATCACCGCCCAAAGGATTATCGACTCATTTTCCGAACCGCTGACAGCCAACGGCCATGTCGCCATCTCGAGCTTCAGTATTGGCATCAGCATCTATCCCAATGATGGGACTGATTTTGACGAGCTGATCAAGCTGGCAGACATCGCTCTCTACAAGGCCAAGGAAGCCGGCCGCAGTGCCTTCCGCTTTTTCTCGCAAAAGATGAATGTCAATTTGCTAGAACGTGTGACACTGCAAACCCAGCTGCATAGCGCCGTTAAAAACGCTGAGCTATGCCTTCATTACCAGCCCCAAATCAACACTCACACTAAACAGGTAATCGGCGCTGAAGCCTTGATACGCTGGCAGCATCCAGAAATGGGCTTGGTCAGCTCGGCCAAGTTCATCCCGATTGCCGAACGCAGCGGACTCATCATCCCGATCGGGGAATGGGTGCTGCAGGAAGCGTGTCGTCAATGGCAGAAATGGCGGCTGTCACAGTGTTTCCCCCAATGCACCATTGCAGTCAACCTCTCCGCCATACAGTTTCTGCGCGGCGACATCGTCGAAACTGTCAGAAAAGTACTCGCCTCGACGGGGCTACCGCCAGAATATCTGGAGCTGGAATTAACCGAATCCATTTTGTTGCAGGATATTGAAGGTGTGGTTGAAACCCTGAGCGCCCTCAAGCGCATTGGCGTCCAGCTTTCCATCGACGACTTCGGCACCGGCTATTCCAGCCTGGCCTACTTGAAACGGCTGGACGTAGATAAACTCAAAATCGACAAATCATTTGTAGACGATATGGTGACGGATCCTGAAGCCGCCGCAATCGTAAAGGCCATCATTCAGCTTGGTCACACACTCAAGCTGACCACGATTGCAGAAGGCGTAGAAGAACCCGAGCAGCTGGCATTACTGGATGAATATGGCTGTGACGAAATCCAGGGCTATGTATTCAGCCGCCCCCTGCCGGCAGACGACTTCAAAAAATTCTGCGCGTGCTAACTGCATTGGGTCTTTCCTGTAGAAACAAAAAAACTTACAGGCAAGACGCGAAATACTCAGGGTTGCCGAACTGTTCTACCAGCCAGTCGAACACCACTCGCACCCGGGCCGCCACCGGGCCACGTTGGGGTCTATAGATATTCACAGTCCACGGTGCCGGGCTGAGTTCATCGAGAACGGAAACCAACTCGCCATTGCGTAAATAAGGGATAGCGTGAAAGCCGATGATCTGGCCAAAGCCCATACCCTGCAGTACCGCATTCAGCTCTGCACGGGTGTCGTTGGTCACTACAGCCGGTGAGCGCGGATGCCATTGTTCATCGCCAGCCAGAAACCACGGCCAGGGCTTGCCGGTGTTGGGGTCAATTGCAGCAGTGACTGGCTTGTCGGCCAACTCCTGTGCGCTGGCAGGCACACCCACGCGAGCAATCAGCTCCGGCGTACCGACAATGAAGAATGGTGCATCGGCCACCGTGCGCGCCACATAGCGGCTGTCGCGCATAAAGCCTATACGTATGCCCACGTCAATCTGCTCGTCAATCACGTTAGTGGCCTGATTGGAGAAGCGCAGATCAAAACGTAGTGCCGGATACTGAATATTCAGCTGCGCCAGAAACGGCACCAGAAACCATTGCACCGCCTCGGGTGCAGTGATGCGCACCACGCCTTCGACTTCCTGCTGATTTTGTTTGGCGCGCCCGGCGCGAAAAATCTCGTCTATGCCCTGAATGCCGCTTTTGGCCTGCGCCGCCAGTGCCTCGCCAAAAGTCGTGATGTGGCTCTGCCGCGTATTACGGTGAAACAGCAGCTCGCCTACTTGCGATTCCAGCTCCTTGACCGCCCGCGTTACTGCCTGCGGCGACACGCCCAGGCGCTGCGCCGCCTCCTTGAAGTTTCTTGCTTCGGCAGCGGCACAAAAAATCCGCAGCATTTCCAGTCGATTCAGCATTGCCTGTCCTTCACCATTATTCCATTTAGTGGAATTCTAAACTGAAAACAATTTCATTTATTGATGCAATGATTTTGGGAATACTGACCTTCATGGCGAGAGTCACTCGCTTCTAAACTGGAGATAAACATGAACACCAACATCGCAAGCAAAGTAGTCGTTATCACCGGCGCCAGCAGTGGCCTGGGCGAGTCCACCGCACGCCACTTGGCCGCACTCGGCGCCAAGGTTGTACTCGGCGCCCGCCGCACCGATAAGCTGGAAAGCATCAGCGCCGAAATCACCAAGGCCGGCGGCCAAGCCGTCTTCGCCAAGGCTGATGTCACCAACAAGCAAGACGTCGAAAACCTGATCAAGACCGCCATCACTGCCTATGGCCGTGTCGATGTGGTGGTCAACAACGCCGGCCTGATGGCAATTGCCCCAATGGAGCAAGCCCGCACCGACGAGTGGGACCGCATGATAGACATCAACATCAAGGGCGTGCTCTACGGCATCGCAGCTGCCCTGCCCCAGTTTGCAAAGCAAGGCAGTGGCCACATCATCAATATCTCGTCCGTGGCAGGCGTAAAGGTGTTCTCGCCAGGTGGCACCGTGTATTCCGGCACCAAGTTTGCAGTGCGTGCCATTTCCGAAGGCCTGCGCCATGAACTGGCCGGCAAGGTGCGCGTGACCTCGATTGAACCGGGCGCCGTGGAAAGCGAACTCAAGTTCGGCTCCAGCGACGAAGCCAGCAGCAAGTTCGTCAAGGACTTCTACAAGGAACAAGCCATCCCCGCCGACTCCGTCGCCCGCGCCATCGCTTATGCAATCGAGCAACCCGCCGATGTAGGTATCAACGAAATTGTGCTGCGCCCGCTCAAGCAAGAGTTCTAAGCAGGCGCCCAAGTTAAAGCCAAGCAAAAAGCCCCGCGCATTTAAAAATGCGCGGAGCTTTTTCGCTCAGACTAAATCGATGCCGACTTTGCTTTGAAGCTCTGCGGTGACTGGCCGAAGATGCGTCTGAAGGCGCGGCGCATCCGTTCCGGATCGTCAAAGCCAGTGTGTTCGGCCACACGTTCAATCGATTGGCCGCCGGATTCGAGCAGGATGCGGGCGCTTTCAACACGGATTCGTTCGATGGCACGAGCCGGCGATTGCCCCGTCTCGGCCTGAAAAATCCGGCTGAACTGGCGCGGACTTAAATGCGCCACATCGGCAAGCTGTTCTACGCTGAGCTCAGTGCGCAAATTTTCTTTGGCAAAGTTGAGCACATCGCGAATCCGGTTTGAGCGCGGCTCCAGTTCAAGCAGCGCAGAAAATTGCGA
>DATJIB010000066.1:0-10617 GCA_035493575.1 Rhodocyclaceae bacterium
GTAAACTTCCTGCAGCATCACGATGAACGACGCCACTTCCGAGCGGATCTGCTCTTCGGTGCAAAAAATATGCGCGTCGTCCTGCGTGAAGCCGCGCACGCGCATCAAACCGTGCAATGCGCCGGACGGTTCGTTGCGGTGGCAGGAGCCGAACTCGCCGTAACGCAGTGGCAGTTCCTTATAGGAGCGCAGACCATCGTTGAAAATCTGGATATGGCCAGGGCAGTTCATCGGCTTGACCGCATAGTCGCGGCTTTCCGATTCGGTAGTGAACATATTGGCCTTGTAGTGCTCCCAATGGCCGGACTTCTCCCACAGCGTCTTATCGAGAATCTGCGGACAACGCACTTCCTGATAGCCGTTGTCGCGGTAGACCTTGCGCATGTACTGCTCAATCTCTTGCCACACGGTCCAGCCGTGCGGATGCCAGAACACCAGACCCGGCGCTTCTTCCTGCAAATGAAACAGGTCCAACGCCTTGCCGAGCTTGCGGTGATCGCGCTTCTCGGCTTCTTCAAGCATATGCAGGTAAGCGTCGAGCTCGTCTTTCTTGGCCCAGGCGGTGCCGTAGATACGCTGCAGCTGCTCGTTCTTGGAGTCGCCGCGCCAGTAGGCACCGGCCACCTTCATCAACTTGAAAGCCTTGAGCTTGCCGGTGGATGGTACGTGCGGGCCACGGCACAGGTCGATGAAATCACCTTCTCTATAAAGAGACACTTCCTGATCTTGCGGAATCGCGGCGATCAACTCAGCCTTGTATACCTCTCCAATGCCCTTGAAGAACTCGACGGCCTTGTCGCGCGTCCATACTTCACGCGTCACCGGAAAGTCTTTCTTGGCGATATCCGCCATGCGCTTTTCAATCGCCTCTAGATCCTCAGGCGTGAATGGGCGCTTATAGGCGAAGTCGTAATAGAAGCCGTTTTCGATGACCGGGCCGATTGTTACCTGCGCTTCAGGGAACAATTCTTTCACGGCGTACGCCAGCAAATGCGCGGTGGAGTGACGGATGGTATCCAGACCATCGGCGTCCTTGTCGGTAATGATGGCCACGTCGGCATCATTTTCAATACGAAATGAAGTATCAACGAGCTTGCCGTCGACCTTGCCGGCCAGTGCCGCCTTGGCCAGACCGGGGCCGATTGAAGCAGCCAGTTCGGCAATACTTACAGCTTGATCGAAATTGCGGACCGAACCATCGGGGAGGCGAATCGCAGGCATTTACAAAACCTCTGAAATCTATGGACGAAAAAAAAGTGCGGTTGAGCCGCACTTTTTTTCAGGGGAAAGACTGGTAATGCTGAAAAAGACGAACTCTACCTGGCTGATATTACGCTGCAGTGTAAGTTCGAGTTCGAAACATGATTTCTTTCCCGTTTGGGTTCTACCAAATTTGTTGGTAGGCGCGATTGGACTCGAACCAACGACCCCCACCATGTCAAGGTGGTGCTCTAACCAGCTGAGCTACGCGCCTGCAAAGACAAGTATTATAGCCATTTTTAAAATTTTGGCGAGCCCCTTTTGCAAATTTCCTACAAGACTGAAGGTTTACACGGACTTAAAAGTGCGGTTATAGTGCCCCCCATGCGTTTTAGCCCCACCTTCTTTGCGGTCATTTTTTCCGCTGCCCTGGCTGCCCCCAGCTACGCAGTAGAACCAATACCCGATCCCGCTGTTGAAAAACCCGCCGTCTCCGCAGAGAAGCCCTCTCTCGTTGACCGCGCTACCAGCTCACTCAAGACCGCCACCAACTCAGTTCAGACCGCTATTGACGATGCGATAGATCTGATTGGGATTCGCTATAAGCGCGGCGGCCAAACCCCGGAAACCGGTTTTGACTGCAGCGGTTTTGTGCGTCACGTATTTCAAGAAGGCATGGGCTTGCTACTGCCGCGTAGCGCCAAAGAAATCAGCAAGGAAGGCGAAGTCGTTAAGCGCACCGAGCTACAACCAGGTGACCTGGTCTTTTTCAACACCATGCGCAAAACCTTCTCGCATGTTGGCATTTATTTAGGCGACAACCAGTTCATTCACTCGCCGCGCACCGGCGGTGCCGTTCGTATTGAAGACTTGCGTGAAAAGTATTGGGCCAAGCGCTACGAAGGCGCCCGCCGCGTTAGCGCTGAATAAGCTAGTCTGGCAACACCGAATCCCCTTTAGGAAGCCACAGGCCTCCTTTCCCGCATGATCCCTTGGCTACCCGCCGCCCCCATCTTTCCCCCACTGGAAGCTGCCCTGGCAGAACCAAACGGCTTACTCGCGGCTGGTGGTGATCTTTCTCCACAACGACTGATTGCCGCGTACACGCGCGGCATTTTTCCGTGGTTTTCCGAGGGCGATCCGATTCTGTGGTGGAGCCCCGATCCACGTATGGTCTTGCTACCGCAAGACCTGCGTATTACTAAGGCATTTGCCAAGGTGCTCCGTAATAGGCCTTACGAAGTTCGTATCGATAGTGCCTTTGCGGAGGTCATGGCCGCCTGCGCCGCACCGCGTGACGGACAGCGCGGGACCTGGATCGTGAAAGAAATCCAGGAGGCTTATTTCAATTTGCACCAACTCGGCTACGCTCATAGCATTGAGACCTGGATTGATGGTGCGCTAGCCGGCGGGCTTTATGGGGTGGCGATTGGACGAGCTTTTTTCGGTGAGTCGATGTTCTCGCGCCACAAGGACGCATCAAAAATTGCACTCGCGCATCTTTGTCCGCTCCTGCTCAGCAAAGGATTTGGCATAATCGATTGTCAGATGGAAACCAGTCATTTAGCGTCTCTCGGCGCCAGCCCCATACCCCGCAGCGAATTCGCCGCCCGGCTGGCGGAGCTCACGCTGCAAGGGGAGGCTCCTGAGCACTGGTCGGCTGCATCGGTATGCAATCACTATCGGACGGTGACCTGATATGGCTCACCTGCGCGATTTACCTCCCTTCCCCTTACTGCACTTCTACGCCACAGCACCGTATGGCTGCTCCTATCTGCCGGGCCGGGTTGCACGCTCGCAAGTCGCGACACCGACCCACCTGATCGACAACGAAACTTACGGAGAGCTGGTCCGCGCCGGCTTCCGTCGCAGCGGTGTATTCACCTATCGTCCGCATTGCGGCACTTGTCGTGAGTGCGTGCCGGTGCGCTTGCGCGTGGCCGACTTCAAAGCCAATCGCAGCCAGCGTCGTTCGCTCAAGCAACACGCTGAACTGGTGCCTCGCGAAATGGGCCTGGGCTTTCGGGAAGATCACTACCAGTTATATCAACGCTATCAAGCAGCCCGCCACTCTGGTGGTGGCATGGATAGCGACAGCCGCGAACAGTATGCGCAATTTCTGCTGCAAAGCCACGTAGATAGCTGCCTGGTCGAGTTCCGCGAGAACGGCGTGCTGCGCATGGTCAGCATCATCGACCTGCTCTCGGATGGATTGTCTTCGGTTTATACCTTTTACGACCCGGACATCGAACACGCCAGCTACGGCACATTCGGCGTGCTGTGGCAGATCGCCCAATGCCAGCATCTGGGGCTGCCCTACCTGTATCTCGGCTACTGGATTCGCGACAGCCAGAAGATGGCGTACAAGGCCAACTTCCGCCCACTTGAACGGCTTAGCGACGAGCCCGGCACTGACCGGCTCTGGATCGACCTGCCCGACTAATTCGTTGGCATTGGGTAATGGCCGGCCTGTTAAAATGGCTGACTATGCTGCCCTACTCCCTACTCCGTCCTTTCCTGTTTTCGCTTGATGCGGAAGCTGCCCATGAATTCACACTCGGTACGCTCAAGCGCACACAGGGGCTAATGCCTAGCTGCGCTGCCAAAGGCCGCCCAGTCAAAGTCATGGGGATAGACTTCCCCAATCCGGTCGGTCTGGCTGCTGGCCTGGACAAGAATGGCGAGTGCATTGAAGCCTGGGGCAAGCTGGGTTTCGGCTTCGTCGAGATCGGTACCGTTACACCGCGCCCGCAACCGGGCAACCCCAAGCCGCGTATGTTCCGCCTGCCCAAAGCGACGGCCATCATCAATCGCATGGGCTTCAATAATCACGGCGTAGATAATCTGCTCGCCAATGTCGCAGCGACTAAATTCAAAGGCGTGCTCGGCATCAATATCGGCAAGAACTTCGATACGCCAATCGAAAACGCTGCCGACGACTACCTGATCTGTCTCGACAAGGTCTATAGCGCTGCGAGTTATGTCACGGTGAATATCTCTTCACCCAACACCAAGAATCTGCGCCAACTTCAAGGTGAGTCTGAGCTGGATGCCTTGCTCGGCGCGCTCAAGGCCAAGCAAACCGCCCTTGCCGACAAGCATGGCAAGTACGTACCCATCACCCTGAAAATCGCCCCAGATTTGGACGACGCCCAGATCGTGAATATCGCTGATGCCCTGCGTCGCCACCGCATTGACGGCGTGATTGCTACCAACACTACGCTTGGTCGCGAAGGCGTAGAACAGCTGCAGTACGGCAACGAAGCCGGCGGCCTCTCCGGCGCGCCGGTTTTCGACAAATCCACTGCCGTGGTCGCTGCTCTGGCCAAGGCGCTGGCGGGCGAACTGCCCATCATCGCCGCCGGCGGCATCACAGATGGCGCCAAGGCCCAAGCCAAGCTGGACGCGGGTGCCAGCCTGATTCAGCTCTACTCCGGCCTGATCTATAAGGGCCCGGCCCTGATCCAAGACTGCGTCCGTGCTACGATCTAGCCCTTAGCACTAAAAGTTATATATTTTTTTCTTATAAGTATTTTTCAAATCTAAGGGTAAGCGGTAGCATCCGCCTTCCTATAAAAAGGCGGTCGCGCATTTCCATGGATTTTGGCTACTCAATCGCAGGTTTCATTGTCGGCGCCATCGTCGGCCTGACGGGTGTTGGCGGCGGTTCGCTGATGACACCCCTGCTGGTCCTGATGTTCGGCATCCACCCGGCCAAAGCCGTGGGTACCGACCTGCTTTACGCCGCCATCACAAAATCTGGTGGTACTTGGGTACACGCCCGTAAAGGCACTGTCGATTGGCGCATCACAGGCCTGCTGGCCGCTGGCAGCATGCCGGCCACGGCTATTACCCTGCTAGGCATTCATTACTTTGTGCCAGGCGGCTTGGGCAGCTCAAGCAAGCTGATCTCCACCGCGCTCGGCTTTGCCTTGCTCCTGACAGCTGCTTCGCTGATATTCCGCACCAAATTACTGGCCTGGGCGCAAACACTAAATAAAGAACCACGCAGCCAGAAAGCCACTGAAACACTCACAGTCATCACCGGGATTGCCCTTGGCGTTCTGGTTTCCTTGTCGTCCGTGGGCGCTGGCGCCTTGGGCGTCTCGGCTTTATTGTTTTTGTATCCAAAGCTGCCAACGGTTAAAATCGTGGGTTCGGATATTGCCCATGCAGTCCCTCTGACTTTGGTCGCCGGAATCGGCCACTGGTTTATGGGCAGCGTGGATTTTGAACTGCTGGGTTCGCTGCTGATCGGGTCACTGCCCGGCATTTATATCGGTAGCCACCTCGCCGTACGCATTCCTGAAAAAGTTTTACGCCCCAGCTTGGCTGCGATTTTGTTATTTACCGGCAGCAAGTTAATTGCGAACTGAATAAGTAGTAAAGACGACCCTAAGGCTTTAGACCATGTATCGCTACGACCACTACGACCAAGCCATTGTGAATGATCGCGTCAAGCAGTTCCGCGATCAAACCCAACGCTATCTGGCCGGCACCTTGTCCGAGGATGAGTTCCGCCCACTGCGTTTGCAAAACGGCCTCTATGTACAACGCTACGCGCCAATGCTGCGTATCGCTATTCCTTACGGCATGCTCAACAGTACGCAGATGCGCCGCCTCGCCAGCATTGCCGAAAAATACGATCGCGGTTACGGTCATTTCAGCACACGCCAGAACCTGCAACTGAATTGGCCAACGCTGGAATCCGTGCCGGAAATTCTGGCCGAGCTGGCCGAAGTTGAAATGCATGCGATTCAAACCTCGGGCAATTGCATCCGCAATGTGACCAGCGACCAATTCGCCGGCGTCTCGCCAGACGAACTGACTGATCCGCGTCCGTGGTGCGAACTGTTGCGCCAATGGTCGACCTTCCACCCAGAGTTTGCTTACCTGCCACGCAAGTTCAAGATCGCAGTTAACGCGGCGGATACCGATCGTGCAGCAACACGCGTGCATGACATCGGCCTCGATGTGGTCAAAAACAAAGAGGGCAGCATCGGTTTCCGTGTGCTGGTTGGCGGTGGCCTGGGCCGCACGCCTATCGTGGGTCAAGTGATCACCGAATTCCTGCCATGGCCGCACCTGCTGACATATCTCGAAGCGATCTTGCGCGTCTACAACCTGCATGGCCGTCGTGACAACAAGTACAAGGCGCGCATCAAGATTCTGGTCAAGGCCTTGGGTATTGAAGAATTCCGCCGTCAGGTTGAAGCTGAATGGGCCTACGGCAAGGATGGCGCTTTGACGCTGACCGAAGCTGAAGTCGACCGCATCAAGCAGCATTTCACCGACCCGAACTGGAAAACCCTGGTGGATGAGTCGCTGGTCGACCTGGCCTCGCACTACAACAACAAGGCCTTTACACGCTGGCTGGATCGCAATGTGCACCCTCACAAAATGCCGGGCTATGCCTCAGTGACCCTGTCCTTGAAGGATCCAAAGGTTGCGCCAGGCGACATCACTACTGCGCAAATGAACTTCGTCGCCGACCTGGCCGACAAGTACAGCTTTGGCGAACTGCGCGCGTCGCACGAACAAAATCTGATTCTGGCTGACGTTGAAAAAACAGAGCTGTTTGCCCTGTGGCAAGAAGCCAAGGACCACAGCCTGGCAACGCCGACCGTTGGCCTGCTCAATGACATTATTTGCTGCCCCGGTGGCGACTTCTGTTCGTTGGCAAATGCCAAATCGATTCCGATTGCCACGGCAATCCAGGAACGTTTCGACAGCCTTGATTACCTGCACGACATTGGCGATCTCGATCTCAACATTTCCGGCTGCATGAATGCGTGTGGTCATCACCACGTAGGCAATATCGGCATTCTGGGCGTGGATAAGAGCGGTTCCGAGTGGTACCAGGTTTCGATTGGCGGTCGCCAGGGCTTCAACGCTTATCTTGGCGATGTGATCGGACCATCGTTTGCCGCTGCCGAAATTCCTGACGTTATCAGCAAGCTGATTGAAACCTATATCGAACAACGCGAAGGTGACGACGAACGCTTCGTCGATACCGTGCATCGCATTGGCGTAACCCCGTTCAAGGAACGTGTCTATGCCGGCAAGGAAAGGAGCGCGGTCAATGCCTAAGCTCATTAAGAACAACGCTATCGTTGATGACAGCTGGCAAGTAGTACGCCTGGCTGAAGGAGAAACGCCGGAAAGCGTTGCTTTGCCCGATGGCGATCTGATCGTTCCATTCAAGGTCTGGAAAGCACGCCGTGCTGATTTGCTGGCGCGTCCGCAAATCGGTGTATGGCTGGCACCGGATGAAACCGCTAACGATATCGCTACTGACTTGAAGCACCTAAAGGTTGTCGCTATCGACTTCCCGCAATTCGTTGATGGCCGCGGTTATTCCACCGCTGCCCTGCTGCGTACTCGCTATGGCTGGAGCGGTGAGCTGCGCGCGATTGGCGATGTGCTGCGCGACCAGTTGTTCTATATGCACCGCGTCGGTTTCGATGCCTATGCAATTCGTGCCGACAAGGACATCGCCAACGCACTCGAAGCACTCAATGACTTCTCGGAAAGTTATCAATCCGACGTCAATGAACCACTGCCTTTATTCCGCCGTCGTCACGCCTGATCATGCCCGCCGCTACACTTAAAGCCAAAGACTATGTGTTGCCTGCCGAAAAGGTAGAGGCTGCGCTGACTCTGCTGCGCGAAGTTGCTCGCGATTTCTCGCCGGCAACTTTCGCCAACAGCCTCGGCGCCGAAGACATGGTGCTGACCGATTTGATCCTGCGCGAAAAGATAGCTCTCGAAATCTTCCTGCTCGATACCGGCCGCTTGCCGACCGAAACCTACGACTTGCTGGCCGAAGTCGAACAGAAGTACGGCACCACGCTCAAGGTCTTCTACCCCAAGCATGATCTGGTCGAAGAGTATGTACGCACCAATGGCGTCAATGCCTTCTACGAGTCCATCGATCTGCGCAAAGGCTGCTGCTATGTGCGCAAGGTCGAACCACTAGGCCGCGCCTTGGCGGGCAAGAAGGCGTGGGTAACCGGTCTGCGCGCCGATCAGGCAGCTACCCGCACTGGTTTGCCGCTGCATGAAAAAGACTCTGGTAACGGTCTGGAAAAATTCAATCCGCTCAGTGACTGGAGCGAGAAGGATGTGTGGGCGTATATCGCTCAGTACAACGTGCCGTACAACAAGTTGCACGACAAGTTCTATCCGAGTATTGGTTGCGCGCCATGTACTCGTTCCGTCACCCCGGGTGAAGACATTCGCTCTGGACGCTGGTGGTGGGAGAACCCCGAAAGCAAAGAGTGCGGCCTGCACGTCAAGAAATAACAAGCAATCAACCTTTAGAAAATCATGAGTAAAACACTCTCACACCTAGACTGGCTCGAAGCCGAAGCCATCCACATCATGCGCGAAGTCGCAGGCCAGTGTTCTAACCCTGCCCTGCTCTTCTCTGGCGGCAAGGATTCGCTGTGTCTTTTGCGCTTGGCTGAAAAGGCTTTCCGCCCGGGCAAGTTTCCTTTCCCACTGGTGCACATTGATACCGGACACAACTATCAGGAAGTCATCGACTTCCGTGATCAACGTGCAGCTGAGCTGGGCGAGCGTTTGATCGTGCGCTCGGTCGAAGACTCTATGAAGCGCGGCACCGTGGTGCTGAAATCACCGCTCGAATCACGTAACAAACATCAGTCCGTTACCCTGCTCGAAACCATTGCCGAGTTCGGTTTTGACGCCTGTATTGGCGGCGCTCGCCGGGATGAAGAGAAAGCAAGAGCCAAGGAACGCATCTTCTCCTTCCGCGATGAGTTCGGTCAGTGGGACCCGAAGAACCAGCGCCCTGAATTGTGGGATCTGTATAACGCCCGTGCTTTCAAGGGCGAGAACATGCGCGTCTTCCCGATCTCGAACTGGACTGAACTCGATGTGTGGCAATACATCGAGCGCGAAGGCCTGGGCCTACCGTCGATCTACTTTGCGCATCAACGCCCTATCGTGCGCAAGAACGGTCTGCTCCAGCCCGTGACTGACGTAACCCCGGCCAACGATGGCGATGTGGTTGAAACCATGACCGTGCGTTTCCGCACCGTTGGCGATATCACCTGTACCGCGCCAGTCGAATCCGGCGCCACCACCATCCAACACATTATCGAAGAGACCGCTGAAACCACGGTTACCGAGCGCGGCCAGACCCGTCTTGATGACCAGACTTCGGATGCTTCGATGGAACAACGCAAGAAAGAAGGGTATTTCTAAAATGGGCGCCAACGATAAAATCCAAGATCACGGCCTGCTGCGCTTTCTGACTTGCGGCAGCGTTGATGATGGCAAGAGCACCCTGATTGGTCGTCTGCTGTTCGACACCAAGACAATTCTGGTCGACACCTTGCACGCGATTGAACGCACTTCCAAGAAGCGCGGCATGGAGGCGGTTGATTTGTCTTTGCTCACCGATGGTCTGCAAGCCGAACGCGAGCAAGGCATCACCATCGACGTGGCCTATCGTTACTTCAGCACCGGCACACGCAAGTACATCATTGCCGATGCACCAGGTCACGAGCAATACACCCGCAACATGATCACGGCCGCTTCCAGCGCCAACCTCGCCATCATCCTCATCGATGCGCGCAAGGGCGTGCTGACGCAAACTCGTCGCCATTCCTATCTGGCCAAGCTGGTTAACATTCCCCACTTGGTCGTTGCCGTGAACAAGATGGACTTGGTCGATTACGATCAAGCCGTGTATGAAAAGATCAAGGCTGACTACCTCGCCTTCGCTGCCCAACTGGGTATTGATGATGTGCGCTTTATTCCGCTGTCGGCCTTGAATGGCGACATGGTGGTTGATCGCGGTGAGCGTCTGGATTGGTACGATGGCCCGACCCTGCTCGACATTCTCGAAGCAGCGCCTTGCGCCCACACCGAGCGCGACGAACGCTTCCGCTTCCCGGTGCAGTTTGTATGCCGCCCGCATGACTCGGCCAATCCGGAACTGCACGACTATCGTGGCTTCATGGGGCGCGTGTCGTCCGGCACCATCGCCAAAGGCGATGCCATCACCGTACTACCTTCCGGCGCCACCAGCACCATCAAGGACATTCAGCTCAACGGCGAATCACTGGCTGAAGCGCATGCCGATCAATCGGTGACCTTGCTGCTGGACACCGAAGTGGATATCTCGCGTGGCGACATGATCGTCAAGAGCGATGCCCTGCCGCAGGTCACCAAGCAAATTGATGCCATGCTGTGCTGGTTGTCGGAAACCCCGCTCGACAAGGCACGCAAATACGCAGTGCGTCACACCACGCGTGAATCGAAAGCCATGCTGGCCGGGATTGAATATCGTCTTGATATCAATTCGCTGGAGCAACTCAGCGCCGAAAAGCTGGGCGTCAATGACATCGCCAAGGTCAGCATCAAGCTGGCCCAACCGATCAGCGT
>DATJIB010000067.1:0-8079 GCA_035493575.1 Rhodocyclaceae bacterium
GGCGCCATCGGTGGCTATATGGGCGTGCAGTTGGCCCGTGCCGGCGCTGATGTCAGCCTGATCGCCCGTGGCCCGCATCTGGCGGCCATGCAAGCCAATGGCGTCAAGCTGCGCATCAAGAACGCCGAAGGCGTTGAAGAAGAACGTGTCGCCAAGATCAAGGCCACCAACGATCCTAAGGAAGTCGGTGTTCAGGACGTCGTGATCATTGCTCTCAAGGGCAATGCCATCCCTAACATCATCGACGCCATGCAGCCTCTGCTGGGCCCAGACACGATGATCATTCCAGCGGTGAATGGCATTCCTTACTGGTACTTCTACAAGCACGGCGGCAAGCTTGAGAACACCATCCTCGAAACCATTGATCCAGAAGGTAAGCAGTGGAAGGCCTTCGGTCCAGAACGCGCTATCGGCTGTATCGTCTATCCGGCCGCTGAAGTGGTTGAGCCGGGTGTGATCCAGCACGTGTATGGCAACAAGTTCCCATTGGGTGAAGCCAGTGGTGAAGACACCCCACGTCTGAAGGCCCTGAAGGAATTGTTTGTTAAGGCTGATCTCGATCCAAGTCTGCGTGATGGCGTGGCCATCCGTGATGAGCTGTGGCTCAAGCTGTGGGGCAATCTGTGTTTCAACCCAATCAGCGCTTTGACCCATGCCACCCTGGACATCATTGGTTCGACCCCAGGCACGCGTGCGGTGGCCAAGGCCATGATGCTGGAAGGTCAGGCGATTGGTGAGAAGCTGGGTGTGAAGTTCCACGTCGATGTGGAACGTCGTATCAATGGTGCGGTGAAGGTGGGCGCGCACAAGACGTCGATGCTGCAGGATTTGGAGCGCGGCCGTCCGATGGAGATTGATCCACTCTTGACCGTGGTTCAGGAGATGGGCCGTCTGGCTGAAGTGCCTACGCCGACAATTGACGTTGTGCTGCCGCTGCTGCAACTGCGTCAGTACATGGCCGATCATCCGGCTGCGGATCACTAAGCAGTTCGCTTCAGCAACACATAAGAAAAAGCCCCGCACTGCGGGGCTTTTTTGCGTCCTTACGATTTACCTACCATGCTTAAAGCCACAGCTTCGGCAACTTCAATCCCATCCACACCCGCCGACAAAATACCGCCGGCATAGCTGGCGCCTTCGCCGGCTGGATACAAACCGCGAGTGTTGAGGCTTTGATAATCGGCGCCACGTTTGATACGGATGGGTGAGGAAGTCCGCGTTTCCACACCAGTCAGTACCGCATCGTGCATCGCGTAACCACGAATCTGGCGACTGAGCGCGGGTATCGCTTCGCGCAGCGCCGTGATGGCGTATTCCGGTAAGGCGATGGATAGGTCCGTCGGCGTTACGCCTGGCTTGTACGATGGCACGACACTGCCCAGCGCTGTGGACGGACGGCCAGCAATAAAGTCGCCAACCAATTGCGCCGGCGCATTGTAGTTGCCACCACCGAGTTCGAAAGCGCGCGATTCCCAGTGCCGCTGGAACTCCATGCCGGCAAGCGGATTCTCCGGGTAGCCCGGATAATCCTTGGGCTCAATGCCGACCACGATGCCGGCATTGGCGTTGCGTTCGTTGCGTGAATATTGGCTCATGCCATTGGTCACGACGCGGCCCTCTTCCGAGGTCGCTGCCACGACTGTGCCGCCAGGGCACATGCAGAAGCTATACACCGAGCGACCATTGGTGCAGTGATGCACGAGCTTGTAATCGGCCGCGCCTAGAATGGGATTGCCGGCGAAAGCACCAGACCGGCATTCATCGATCAAGCTTTGTGGATGTTCGATGCGGAACCCGATCGAGAAGGGTTTGGCCTCGATATACACACCCTTGTCGTGCAGCATCTGAAAGGTATCGCGCGCACTATGCCCCACTGCCAGAATTACATGCTGGCTAGCCAACAGCTCGCCATTGACGATGACGCCGCGCACTTGCTTGTCCTCAATGACAAGCTCATCCACCTTGCTCTGGAAACGGATTTCGCCACCAAGTGATTCAATCTCGGCACGAATTTTCTCGACCATACCAACGAGGCGAAAGGTGCCGATGTGGGGACGATTGACCCACAGGATTTCCTCTGGAGCCCCCGCTTTAACAAACTCGGTCAACACCTTGCGGCCCAGGAAACGCGGGTCTTTGATCTGGCTATATAGCTTGCCGTCTGAGAACGTGCCGGCCCCGCCTTCGCCAAACTGCACATTCGATTCGGGATTGAGCGTGTTCTTGCGCCACAGCCCCCATGTGTCTTGGGTGCGTTCGCGAACCTCTTTGCCGCGCTCCAGCACAATAGGCTTGAAACCCATCTGCGCCAAAGTCAGTGCCGCCAAGATGCCGCACGGGCCAAAGCCAATAATGACCGGGCGTTCCTTTTGGTCTGCGGGTGCTTTCGCCACAAAGTGGTAGCCCATGTCTGGCGTGGGCTTGATATGCGGGTCGCCGGAAAACTTTTTCAGGATCGCCGCTTCGTTGCGTAACTCCACGTCTACGGCGTAAATCAGCTGGATCGCCGAGCGCTTGCGCGCATCCGGGCTGCGCTTGAATACGCTGAAACGCAGCAACTCCCCCGCGTCGAGTTTCAGGCGCGCAAGAATGGCCTCTTGCAAGGCTGCTTCAGGGTGATCGAGGGGGAGTTTGATTTCATTTACGCGCAGCATGGGGGAGTACAAAGCCAAAACAGCGCGTATGTTAACGCAAGCCAAGGCTCCCCAAGCCTTGTGACATTGTCGGAAAACTTTCCATCTCTGCGCTTCGGTGCAGGTCTGGAATTTTAAGCCATTGATATGAAACATTGTTTATGGCTTGGCTTGAAAATTGCTCTGGTATCAGTATTAGCAAACATCTGTACTGATCGGGCTCACCATGAAAAACAAATTCGCATCTTTCCTCGCCGCTACCGTTCTCGCCCTAGGCGCAACAGCTGCATCGGCTTCGACCATCACTTACGATGTTCGGAACATCACCAACGGTGTATTCGGCGACTACCAAGCCGGTTGGAATGCTCAATCCTCCATCATCACTTCGAACAACCTCAGCAACTTCAACGGCGCCGTCGGTAGCAATAATGGCTACGACCATCTGTCGGTGAACTTCAATGTCGGCAATGTGGCCGTTGGCAGCAACCTGCTGTTCCAGTTCGCACCCGACGCAGGCTATGGCGCTTCCATCTACGTCGATGGCGCTTTGATTGATACCAAAGCCTACGACGTGTGGTGGAATTTCAGCTGGGCTGACAGCAACCAGCAACTGGCTGGCCTGTTCAACAACGTGAGCTATGGCGCCCACACCATCGACCTGTACTGGGCCGAAGGTTGCTGTAATGGTGGCCAAGGCGCGCGCTTCTCGGTGAATGGTGGTAACTGGCAAGATGTCAGCGTCGCCAACCTAGATGCCTTGGGTGTTCCAGAACCAGGTTCGCTGGCGCTGCTGGGCCTGGCTATCAGCGGTCTCGCACTGAGCCGTCGTAAGCAAGCCTAAGCAAAGTCATTTGCAAATAAAAAAGAGCGCCGAGGCGCTCTTTTTTATTGCCTGCAGCATTTGTTCTCAGGCGATAAATTTGAGCTTGTAACCAGCGGCCTCAATCACGTCATTCGCCTTAAGCTCATGCGGTGCCTTGCCGATCTGCTGTTGATTCACACGTGGGTAGCGGCTGCCTTCGACATGACTCAGGAATACGCCTTGCGGACGACGCGTCAGCACAATCAGGGCCTCACCGGGAACGCCAAAGGTCGTAACGACACGCTCAAGTGGCACCACTTGACCTGCGGTATGTGGGGCTGAGCCGGACACAACCTCGACACGGCCCGCTGCCAGCTTTAGCCTGGCGGTATTGGTCAGCGGCACATCGATGACCGATGCGTCCACATTTGCGTCGCCTGGGCGACCGACGGTCTTGATCAGCATGGTGCGATCCAGATCTTTATCGGACGCAATCTCCGCACTCATATAACGCAGTTGATGGCGCCCCAGCTCGATGATGTCGAGATGATGCAGGATCTGTTTGGCGAGCGGCTTGCCATTGATGCGCGAACCATTCTGGCTGCTCAGATCTTCAACGATGGCATCCCTGCCCAGCTTGACGACGCTGGCGTGCACAGGGTTGAGCAATGGATCGTTAATCGGGATGTCATTGCTGGCATCACGACCGATGGTGATGTTGGTCTTGTCGATAAAGTAGTGATTAACCACCTTGCCATCCAGCGACAGTACTAATTTAGCCATGCTTGGTTTCTCCGTATCTCAGTGAAACACGCGGCCAAAGAGGCGGCCTAGCCAGCCTTGCCGTTTTGCTGTCGACATATCGCCCTGCACACGCACCAGCGCTACCGTGATGTTGTCATAACCCCCGCTATCGTTGGCGAGCTGCACCAGATGATTGGCAGTGAGGGGCAGATTGGTTTTCAGTGAATCGATGATCAATTGAATATCGCTCTCGCCGACCAGGTCATTCAGACCATCGGTGCAGAGCAGATAGACATCGCCTTCATTGACGCTTTCTTCACGCACATGGACCGCCACTTGCTCACTGGTGCCGAGTGCCTGCGTCACAAAATGACGATTGTGCGATTCGCCCGCATCTTCGGCCGCGAGCATGCCCATCTCAACCTGATCATTCAGGATTGAATCGTCGCGGGTCAGCAGTTCAAGATGACCATCGCGCAAACGGTAGATGCGTGAATCGCCCACGTGGGCGAAAATTGCCTGCTGCTCACGAAATACCAGCATGGCCAGGGTAGTACCCATGCCTGTGCGCGTCGTTTGCTGCATTGCAGCGGAATAAATCACGCTGTTAGTGGCAACTATCGCGTCCTTGACCCATTGCTGCGACAGCTCCGTGGCCTGTTGAGGCCGGGCGCGCAAACGGCCGACGATGGTCTCCAGAGCTAGGCGGCTGGCCACGTCACCCGCGCGGTGGCCGCCCATGCCGTCGGTGACCACAGCAAATCCTAGTTCGCGATCCACTGCGACCGCATCTTCGTTGAGGGCGCGTATGCGTCCCGAATCAGTCAGGCTGGTGACCTCATAACGAAGCGACTCTGAGCTCATATATGGACAGGATGGTGATGAATGAAGTTGCAGAAATGTAACATATCTTGGGTATGGCTCATTGACAGGTCAGACCTCAGAATCCACAATCAATCCCCTTCTGTTGACACATGTTGACAGTGCTCATTGAGATGCCCCTTTGCTCACAAAGATGAATGTACCTAAGCAATTAGGCCGCTATGAAATTACCGAAATCCTCGGCCGAGGTGCGATGGGTGTTGTCTATAAGGCCCACGATCCGCTCATAGATCGTGACGTTGCCATCAAGACCATCAGTTACGCTGGATTAACGCCGGACGAAGCCAAGGATTTCGAACAACGCTTCTTCCTCGAAGCCAAGTCAGCCGGACGTCTCAATCAGCCGAATATCGTCACCGTCCATGATGTCGGTCATACGGATGAGCTGGCCTACATCGCCATGGAGTTCCTGGTTGGCCAATCACTACGCGAAATTCTGGATTCCGGTGTGGTCTTGCCTGCTTCGCGCATGGCCCGTTACGCCTATAGCGTCGCGGATGGATTGGCGTTTGCTCACGCTAATGGCGTGATCCATCGCGATATCAAGCCGGGCAACATCATGGTGCTTGAAAGTGGCCGCGTAAAAATTACCGACTTTGGCATTGCCCTGCTGCCGAGTGGTTCACTGACGACTGCCGGCATGGCGGTAGGCTCACCCAAATACATGTCGCCCGAGCAAGTACTGGGGCAAAAGGCCGATGCCCGCTCAGATATCTTTTCGCTGGGCGCAGTGCTGTATGAAATGCTGACCGGCACGCCACCATTCGCGGGTGACGATCTCAACGCCATTCTCTATCAGGTACTCAATGGCGCACCGCCATTGCCGTCAACAATCAATGCTGGTCTGCCGCCAGGATTCGACCGCATTGTGGCGCGCGCATTGGCCAAGGATCCAGACAAGCGTTATCAGAGCGCCGCTGAAATGGCTACCGATCTACGCAACTATCAAAAGCTGCGCGGCCTTTTGCAAACTGGACATGCGTCGGCAGAAGAATCGTCACCGACAGCAAAAGTCGCAGCAAGAGCCGGCAAGTCAGCCAAGCCTGCAGCTGCGAGCGGCAAACGGTTACTCAATTTAGGCTGGGGCATCGCGCTTGCTTCACTCGCACTGGTGCTCGGTGGCACGTATCTGTGGCGTAGCCAAACACATGCGCCGCTAGTTGCCAGCGCAACTGCCAGCCCTGCGTCAACGCAGACAATCGAGCACGCCACTCCACCTGCGCCGCGACCCGTGCCGGCAGAAAAGCTGGCTGAAGCAACTCCTCCGCCTGTCCAGCAGTCTGACAATACAAAAGCGAGCCCCGCGCCCGCGCAAAAACTAAGCGTAGCCACAAAGCACAAAAAGTCCAAACCATCTGAGTGGGAAAGCGACAAGCAGATTGCCGCGCCAACCGCTGCACCTGCAGCCAAAGACGAAAAACAAGCCACTCACGACTGGAAGGCGCAATTGCGTGCCGAGCTCGCTGACTGCAAACCCAAATCATTTTTCTCACGCATCAGCTGTAACGAATCGGCACGCTGGAAATATTGCCCAGGCCACTGGGGAACAATCGAAGAATGTCCGCAGACCGCCAGCAATCAATAAGCCGCTAAGGTGCGAAAAGAGGCCAGTACCAATTGAGCGATAATTGGGCCTGGCCTTTCTGCTTTCTGGAACACTATGAACGACACCAGCGCATCTGACATTATCGACTTCTGGTTCAATGCTACTGATCCAGCCCAGTGGTGGAAGGTCGATACCATCTTCGATCATGCTATCGAAGCGCGCTACCTCGGTGTCATGTTGCAGGCCGCGCAGGGCGAGCTTTTCGAATGGCGCAATACCCCACAGGGTCGGCTTGCCGAAATCATCGTGCTCGATCAGTTCTCGCGGAATGTGTGGCGCAACACGCCGCGTGCATTTTCACAAGACCCGATCGCGTTAGTGTTATCTCAAGAGGCTGTGCGTAGCGGCGCCCTATCTGAGCTTAATCCAATTGAGCGTGCATTTCTGTTGCTGCCTTATATGCACAGCGAATCACGCCGAGTTCACGAGCAGGCCGAAATATTATTTCGCGAATACGCGCCAGCAGACAACTACGAATTCGAACTCAAACATAAAGCCATCATTGATCGCTTCGGGCGCTATCCGCATCGCAATGAAATTCTGGGACGCACATCGAGCGCGGAAGAGCTGGAGTTTCTCAAGCAACCAGGATCACGGTTCTAGCACCAGTCGGTGCCTAATTGGCGGTTAGCTTTTTACTTCTCATCCATCGCCTCCCGGTTTAGGACGCAATTGAGACTGGAATCAAGGGCAGGCAGCCTGAATTTTATCCGTGCCGCGCTCCCAACATGCTCCGCTCGTTCGCGAAGGATGCGGGATACCTTGCGCATCCATCTTGGCAATGAATGTACGCCAACGACGTACACCTTGGCGGTCAACTTCCAGGCGCAGCAGCCAGCCTGTATTGTTATCAACATCGCTGAATCCATCAAACACAAAATTCCCCAGGCTATATACGATTGGTTTGCCTTGGTAAGTATCGATATCCTGTGTCACATGAGGATGTGTTCCAACCACCGCATCTGCACCGGCATCAATCATGAGCCGGGCGAGTTGGCGCTGGCGTGATCCTGCCAAGGGCTCATGTTCCCAACCCCAATGCATGAAGGTGATCACGATGTCCGCCTGATATTGGCGGCGCGCCTCGCCAATATCGCGTTTCACTTGTTCGTCTTCGCTCCAGGCCACGCCCGGCTTGTCAAAATCCGCCTCAAAGCTACGTGGGAAAAATTCGTCATACGCCAGGAATGCAACGCGCAGGCCATTCCGCTCCATGACCAAAGGGGTATGCGCAGCGGCCAGATTCTCGCCCCCGCCAAAATAAGCGATCTTGCTTTTGCCGAGTAGGCCCAACATCTCTTTGAACGCCAGCGGTCCGAAATCACCGGAATGATTATTCGCCAGCCCCAAGGCATCGAAGTGCTTTTTCAAAAGTGGCAACGTGCGCGGATGGGCGCGGAAAGTAAAGGGCT